>VHAW01000145.1 GCA_016872225.1 Sphingomonadales bacterium
TTGGAATATCACCCTTCCGGATCCAGGAGAGTATCGCCCTATTTTGGCGTTGTTGCCGGAATTGGTTTTGGCCGCAACAAAGAGCTTTGGAAAGATTATGACCAAGACGACGCAGGAGATGGATTTCATATCATCAATACAACCGCGAGCCTGAATGCCCCATTTTTTGCTTATAATTTCGGCGCTGTTGCCGGTGTTGATATTTATCTCATCGAGAACTTGTACATGGGCCTTGAGTTAAATTGGCTAATGAATGTTCAGAATAACAGCATTGCGGAATTTGAACTCAAAAACGTCGATGGAATTTTGAAAGAGAACCAATCCCCTCCTAGTCGTAAAGTCAGCACCAATTTCAGTGCTTTGCCTACCGTGCGTGTTGGTTGGAGATTCTAAGAAGCGGGGGGGGGTGCTCCATAGGAGATCCTCTTCAACGAACAACTCTTGCCAGCGAGATTCCATCCCGCACGGATAGGATCATGGTTTCCAAGCGAGGGTCGTCAAAGAGCATTTGATTGTACAATCTCAGGGCCTTAGTTTCGTCATCGTCCGCTGCGCTGTCTGCAACTTTTCCGCTCCACAAAACGTTGTCTGCCAGGATGATGGCCCCCGTTTTGAGCTTGGGTAACAGGGCCTCGAGGTAATTGGGGTAATTTTCTTTGTCTGCATCGATGAAGACCAAATCCCAAGGCTCGTCAAGGCATTTAATCCATTCTAGACCAGTTCCTTCGTGAAGGGTGATCTGTTCGCAAAATTCAGAACGGTTCACATAGGACTGCGCCATATCCATAATCTCGGGGTTGTTATCGACGCTGTGAAGATGGCCGTCCTCGTTCAATCCCTCCGCCAGACAAAGCGCAGAGTAACCGGTAAATGTGCCTATTTCAAGGATTCTGCGGGGCCTTAACATTTTACTTAATAGAGCTAACAGGCGTCCTTGCTGATGTCCAGAACACATTTGGGGCATAAGGCAACGAAGATGGGTGTTTCTTTCTAGCTCTTGGAGCAAGGCACTCGGTGGGCTGCTATGCTGGTTAATGTAGGCCTCGATAGGTTCTGGAAAAAAGTGCATAGGAAATTGGTGTGATCAAAAGCGATAGGTTAAGGGGCACAGGTCCATAGCAAGGACCTTCTGGGTATGTCTCTAAACAAATGATGGGCTGCCTCCAGTACAGCGGTTCTTGGAATTCGATGAATGCGATCGATGATTTCATGGGTCGCAAGGAGTCGGTTACCGTCGAGGAAAGCCTGACCCCAGCCAATTAAATTTTGAAGACGGTTTTCTTCCGATAAGAGGATTCTGCCTATCATTTGCTCTTTGGCAATCTTGCATTCAGTTGCTGTGGGGGTGGACATGGAGGGTCGGTTTAGGATTTGCTCAACCCTTTTTTGAACCAAACGATGACTGCTTTGATCGCAAGAAAACTGTACAGACCACATCCCGGTATCGGAATAAGGGCTGTAGTGCGCCTCGATTTCGTAAACGAGGGCGAGTTTTTCACGCAGCTCCATACTCAATCTGGCACTCATATGGTCGCCTCCCAGCCAATTGAACAAAAGGGCAATGGCCCATCGGTTTTTATTGCTCACCGAGGGGGCTCGCCCCCCTATCATCCCGTACGCTTGGTTAAAATCCTGAACTTTTTCGAGGAATTTGCTTTGGCGCAGCGCTTGGGGTCGATGGCGATGAGCTTTGGGTTTTACAGACCCTGATGTCTTTAGAGACTTCGGAAGGCGACGCTCTATGGCCGCTTTCACCTCGTTCGGCTCAAGGGGGCCGTGGTAAACCAGGACGGTGGGCCTGTGCAAGAAAATATTTCGGTAATAGGTATGAACCTTTTTGGGCGTTAAGGCTGTGAGTTGATCCTCAAATCCCAGGATGGGGTGAGATAGGGCATTACGGCCAAATATCATCACTTCGAATTCTTCCAAGAGGCTTTCTTCGGGGTTGTCCTGGTACATGCCTATTTCTTCGCGAATAACTTTCTGTTCTTTACGGAATTCCTCTTCGCTCCATTTCGAATACCACCACATATCTCCCAACAGGTCAAGGGCGTGCAAGCTGTGAACGGCAGGGCATGAAGCGTGAAGAACCAAGCGCTCTTTGGTGGTGAATGCATTGAGATCTCCTCCTTTGTTTTCGAGTTCGGAAAGAACTTGAAATGTGCTGCGATCCGAGGTTCCTTTGAACAACAAATGTTCAAGGCAATGGGTAACTCCTGAACCGACCGGCAGGTCATCTCGGCTGCCGCTGTCATTAATCAAAGCCAAATGCGCCAAGTTGTATGAGGAATCATGCAAGCATAGGATTGGAAATCCGGCGGAGGTCTTGATCAATTGAGGCGGGCCGGCTAACATAGGGGTCCTCCAAAGATAGACAAACCCTTAGCTATGGGCGTATCTTTGTGTACGTTCAACCTGAGGCCATAGGGCCTAAAGCAGATTACTTCTATAAGTTTAACCTTGCCGAAGTGGCGAAATTGGTAGACGCGCACGTTTCAGGGGCGTGTGTCGTAAGACATGCCGGTTCGAGTCCGGCCTTCGGCACAAAACCTGCTTTGCAAGGGAGCAGGTCGAAAGTTGTATGGATAGGGCACACGCTCAAGATTCTTCGGTGTTATTTAGCTATAACCTTATGGATGGTGCAGATCCTGTCAATGGCTTGCCTTTTGCCTGCATTGGCGGGGAACATCAACAAGGATGCTGCTTCTTCCGTTAAAGTAAGAGGACGAGTTCTGGACACCGAAGGCAGGCCCGTGGCTTATGCGACGGTGGTGATGGAGCCGGGGCAATGGACAGGACTTAGCAACGAAAATGGGCAATATGAAATTACAATTCCCCCTGGTGATTATGTTATCTATTGTTCCCATTTGGGTTATCACCCTCGACAATGGAAGTGGAGTTTGGAAGCAGGGGCACAAGGTTTAGCTGCGGGACCTGATCTTGTATTGTCGCTGAGGATCGTTGGCTTGCAAGAGGTTACCATCAAGGCGGGAGCTGAGGATCCAGCCTATGGTTATATGCGCAAGGCTATCGCTGCTGCCCCTGCTCATGGCGAAGGGCCGGTGAGTTACGAGGCCGAGACTTATGTCAAAGCGCAATTCAAGATTTTGGAAGTTCCGTGGATTCTTAAAGGGCAACTCCGCAAACAAGGCATCGACCCGCAGACGACCTATGTGATGGAATCCGCAAGCCGTATTCGCTTTAAGAGACCTCGAAAGTTTGAGGAAAAAGTTCTTTCTAGACGATCCAACCTTCCGTCCGGGATTTCCTCCAATGCTAATCTCAATTATTCTAACATTAATTTATATAATTCCCGAAGCGGTGATTGGATTTCTCCCCTTTCCTCGAAGGCTTTCACCTACTATCGTTTTGAATATCTTGGTTCTGAAGACGAAGACGGCGAACGTCTTCATCGCATCGGTGTGAAACCTCGTCGCCAAAAGGTTAATTTTTATGAGGGCTATCTCGTGTTGCGCAGCAAGGATTGGAGCTTGGCTGCAGCTGATTTGAAGGTGGTGAATCCGGGCGGTGACCGTTACCAAATCGGTAAACAATTCCGTAGGGTGCAAGGGGTTTCCTTGCAATGCATGGAGGATCTCCGCATACAAGTTAGTATGCTGGGAGCATCCGCTAGTGTTCGTTATATTAGTTCCATTCGTAATTACAAGCAAGTCGTTATAGGGACACCCCTTGTAAGTTCTCAGCCTGATTATGCCAAAATTGTTTCTTCTAAGCGAGTTCGTTCCAAAACGCTTCCCTCTCAACAGAATCTGCAAATAAGGGCCTTGGGTGATACCCTTGCGAAGGATTCAGCGCTGGCAGATTCTTTGATGCCTGCTCCGTCAGATCTTAATTATATGTC
>VHAW01000146.1 GCA_016872225.1 Sphingomonadales bacterium
CAGTCTTTGGTGAACACCGTTTGGACAGGGACTGGGCCCATAGGGAAGGAGCGGTACGATTGGATCTTGGAATGCAGAGGGAATTGGCAAACCTTGGGTTATGCACTGAGGACTTTACCCGGGGGACGTCGTGATCGTGGAAGCATACGACTGAGGCAACGACTCTGGGATAAGTCACAGTTTCATGAATGGGATATCAACATGAGGATTGCTGCGCCCTTGCTGAATTTGTCCTCAATTCCTTCACGCCATTCTTGGAAATACAGTGATCTGAGCCCACTTCTGCATGCAGAGGACCCGGTCGCCGTGGCAGAAATAAATTTATTTAAACAACGACTTGATCTGGAGAGGTATGTTGTTTTTCATACCGGGGCCAGAAAATTATTGAGAAGATGGTCCCTCCAAAGTTGGACAGATCTTGCCCGGAGATTGCATCATGATTTCGAATTAGAAATTGTGTTTGTAGGAACCCCGGATGAGCGTTTGGATGTCGACCGTATCCGAGGAATGCTTGACTTCGATACTTTTACCTATATGGAAGGCCGGCCTATTCGTAACCTGCTTCCCTTGTTGGCTCAGGCTTCGCTCATGGTTGGTAATGAAAGCGGCCCAATGCATTTGGCATCTGCAACAGGATGCCCCACCGTTGGGCTTTTCGGGCCAGGGGAACCCGAAATCTTCTCCCCCAAAGCCGCTAATTTCAGAGCATTGCATGTCAAGTTACCTTGTAACCCTTGTGGGCAATTGCGATGCATTCACCCGGACAATCCTTGCATAAATCGCATTGCCGTGGATGACGTTATGAAGGCCGCAAGAGATTTGTTTCAATCTACTTGATGATGAATACCTTATCCTTACTCAGCAAACCGATTGGTCAATGGATTCTTGCGGGTATTCTGGCTCTGTTTGCAGGCTGGGTGTACCGCGAAGTTCCCAAACAAAGGCTTACCCGGTTGGATGATTCCATTTTCATCGAGGAAAATTATCCTATCAATCGGGATAAATCGGCCTACTCGAAAGCACTGACCCGAGGAGTCTTTAGGGAGAAAGGGGATAACTATTACCGTCCATTGTTGTTATGGAGTTTTGCAGCCGATGCCGGTATGCACCAATTGAAGCTTGAAGGGTACCTGCAAACCAATGTACGCCTGCACCTAATTTCCTGTGTGTTGTTGTTTTTGGCGTTGTGTTCTTTGGGTCTTCCTCCATTAAGCGCTTGGATTCTTGGATTGATATTTGCAGTTCATCCTGCTTTGAGTCAGACTGTTGCGTGGATTCCAGGCCGAAACGACTCCTTGTTGGCTTTGGCGACCTTCTCGGGTCTGATTGCTTTGGTCAAGTATTGGGGCAAAGGACAATGGCCTTGGTTATTGTTATGGGGTTTGTGCGGGTTAGCCGCCATACTGACCAAAGAAACCGGTGTGGTCGTAATGCCCGCTATGGTAGGCTTGGTTTGGGCTTTTCGAGGATTACCCCAATCATCCAAAGCCTGGATTGCTTTAGGACTGGTATGGTGCATGGTTATTGGAATATGGGTCTGGGGACGTAGCGAAGCAGAAACGGTTGGAACAGGATTAAACCCATCAAATTTATTTGTGTTATTTTGGGAAAGAACCCCGATCCTTTTGCAGTATTTGGGCAAAACGTTTTTGCCCTTGAATCTTTCGGTTTTTCCAATGCAGGCCGATACCGACTGGTATTGGGGTGCAGTGGCCTTGGGAATGCTAGGGTTTTTGGTTTGTTGGACCCCTGCTCAAGACCGACTGAAATGGGTAGGGGGTTTGGCGTTTTGGTTTCTCTTGTTGCTGCCGGCGATGGTGGTGCCTAAAGGCTTGAATGATCAAGTCTTTGAACACAGACTCTATGTTCCGACCTTGGGGTTATGGGCCGCGGTAGGCTCTTCGAATTTGTTTCGGTATAAATTGTCGGGGTATTTCCGCGTTGCGCTGACTTGTTTGGTGTTAGCTTGTTTTTTGCAAATCAATGTTAGTCGTAGGGCAATTTTTGCTGATGAGTTGGCTTTTTGGAAGGATGCCGTGGATCATTCTCCCTCTTCGGCTTATGCTCATGTGATGTATGCAATTCGTTGCAATACCGTGGAAGGGTTGCCCAAGCCTGGTTTGGAGGAGGCTCGAAAGTACATCAACAAAGCCTACGCTATTGATTCCAATGAAAAGTACGTGAACCATTATATGGGTCTTTTGGCGCTGGAGGATGGAAAAATTCAAGAGGCGGCCCGGTTTTTTGAACGAGAAATTTCCGTTACTGCCTTGGCAGACAGCTATTTTCACCGTGCTAATGCCCTTTTTAAATTGGGGGACAAAAGAGGTTCCGCCCGCAGCCTTGAAGAATTTTTGCGCCTTAAGCCGGGAGATCCTACCGCCACCAACAATCTAACCCTTCTGTACCGTGAACTTGGGATAACCCAGCCTTAAATGTTGGGGGAAGAACAGATTTTTTTTTACATTTAACCCTTTAAACAAAGGATCGATATGCCTGCCAAAGCCACAAATTTCACTTGGATCCTCCTTGCAACTTTTATGGGATTCATCTCAGTGCCACAAGCCAAAGCCCAGGATGACGCCCTTGCTATTCTTGCGGGAGGCAAGGAGGATGCCAACAAACTCCTTGGCGCTTACATGTCCCCAATGGGGCAAAGTTTTTCGATGGCTTTGGGCCAAAACTGGTTTAATACCGCGAACACCCTCAAGACCTTTCGTTTCAATGTCCAAGCGGGGGTGACTATAATTCAAATTCCTGACCAACAAAAATTTTTTGATCCGGCATCATTGCAATTAACCACGCTCAAAACGAGTGGAGGTAATCCCAATGCAGTACCTACCATTGCCGCGGATCGGAGCGCAATAACCCCTGAATGGGTGGTTACCGGTACATTGCCGGATTCCACGAGCCCATCAGGATCAAGGCCGGTCGAGTACCCAGCTTTGGGAGAAATTTTCCAGGGGTTGGGTTTATCCATGGCCTTTGCCCCTTACATCCAAGCCAATATTGGTTTGATCAAGAACACGGAACTTAGCCTTCGTTATGCTCCAACCCTCGATTTATCCACGGCGGGTAATGGTTTAATTCCCGAAAATATTCTTGCAGGCAAAATTAATTTTTGGGGTGTTGGCGTAAAGCATGAGGTGCTGCAGTGGATTCCGGTAGCCAAGGTTTTGCCCTTCAGTTTGAGCCTGTATGCCCATCATTCGAGAATAAGTTATAAGCTGGATACTCGTATTGAGCGCCCTACTTTTTCTCCTTACAATGTTGCCGGCATCCAAGTCACCAATGAGAAAATCCTTGGGTCCGAAGATTTCTCTAAGCAACAATTGATTATGGAGGGCAGCGCTACCGGCGTGGGAATTGTTCTTTCCAAGAAAATTTTGGCGTTAACCCCTTATGCAAGCATAGGGCTTCAGAACTCTTCCTTCACGTTGGCTGCCAAGGGAAATTATGCGGTGCGCTCCGGATTATCACCAACAAATCCCGGCAATCCTGCGCAGTTTACCGAGGAATGGACCAGCCTCAACAATCCATTGGATATCCAAATTCAAAGCGAGCAACAATTGCGTATGGGATTGGGTCTTCGCTTCAAATTGATCTTGTTGGCCATTCATGCAGAGGCCTTTACTTTGGGTGATTTTAAAGGATATTCTGCGGGGCTTTCTTTAGGCTTCTAAACGGAAAGCCTATTGCTACGAGCCTTTCCGATTGTCCCACCAAACATGACGGGAAGACTTGAAGAATAAATCAAAGGCACCCAAGGTAAGGGCAAGGTTCATGCTAATAAAATGTTCAAGCAAACGAATCCTGCCC
>VHAW01000147.1 GCA_016872225.1 Sphingomonadales bacterium
TATTCCCGAGTTGATGCCGGGACTTTACCTCTTGACCCTTGAAACCAAATCAAACCCAACTTTGCAACGAAGTGCAAAACAACACCAAACCCTGCGTTGGATCAAGGTCCCCCGTTAACGCATCTTTAATCATGAAACAGTTTCATAGAATAGGTCTCGTATTAGTCATTGCCCTTTTACACGGAGAGGGTAGGGCTTTTGAATTAAGTTCTGAAGCCATTTCCTATGATTTCACAGACAATCATAGCGAAAAGAGTCAGGATACCACCACCGACAACCTGGCATCCCAAGAGAACCCCCTCGAAATATTTAACGGAATGAAGAAGAAGGTCAAGGTTTTCTCGGAAGATTCTTCCGTGGCCAAAAGGCGAGCCGCTAATCATCGTTTTGTCCAAGACATGGTTCGGTTGGTTAAATCCGGAAAATCTTGGGATATGCCGTGGTCCGAATTATCTCCTGTTTCGGTCTTGATGACCCCTGACCAAAAATGGCGAATTTTGACATGGTCAGTCCTCTTGGAACAGAATTCCAGAAGGCATTACGGTTGTGTTCTTGGACAAAAAGGGAATTTCTATCCCTTAATTGACCAGCTGGCCAATCGCTTCGAGAATGATGAAATATTCGATAACCGTCATTGGCCAGGTGCGGTTTATTTTCAAATATTACCCATCACCCCTACCCACAACAACAAAATTTGCTATGCCTTGTTGGGTTACGATGCACGAGAACCTTTTGCCCAGCGCAAGGTCCTGGATTGGCTCTGTCCTGACCTTGAAGAGGGCATGGTACATATTGGTGCCCCGCTCATTGACTATGCCGGACGCAGCCTAAGTCGTTGGCAGCTCCTTTATCCTCGGGATGTGCAGGTCCAATTTCAATGGGATAAGGATCGCTCCCTGGTCTATTTTGACCATTTGATTAGCCGAGGGTCGGATCCATCAACCGAGACCTTTGACTTTATTCCCGATGGCAGTTTTGATGCCTTGGTATGGCGTAATAGACGGTTGGTCTTTGAGGAAATGCCCATGTACCAACCACTCAAATAATTTTTTTTATCCAAGGAATCATGGCGGAGCGTATCGTATTGGTTTTGGGAGCGGGCAGGTCATCTGGTTTCTTGATCGAGTATTTGGCTGAAAGGGCGAATGTTCTGAATGCTAAAATTGTGGTTGCCGATCAAAATCTGGAATGGGCAAGGTCCAAGGTTGAATTTTTACCTTCATGCCTTGCGGCTATAGTATCCCCGTCCGAGGATAAAGAAGGCTTTGAAGAATTAGTTGCAAGTGCAACATTAGTGATTTCCCTCCTTCCTGTTCATTTGCATTTAACGGTTGCCCATGCTTGCTTGAAATACCAAAAACCGATGTTCACGGCCTCCTACCAAACGGCTGAAATGGAAGTAATTCAAGGCGAGATCGCCAGCAAAGGTCTACTTTTCCTGAATGAATGCGGTTGTGATCCTGGTTTGGACCATATGACAGCTGTTCAAATTCTGGATAGCCTAAAAGCCAGCGGCCACCAAATTCTGTCTTATGAGGGGTATACCGGTGGCTTGGTTGCCCCTGTTTCGGACGACAACCCTTGGCACTACAAATTTTCTTGGAATCCACGCAATGTGATCCTCGCGGGTCAGAACGGTCCCGCGCAGTTCCTACGCAATAGCAAGACCTACCTTTTGAACTACCCGGAATTATTTCGTCAAGTGGTTGAAGTGAATTTACCTGATTTTCCGGATTTGGTTGGCTATTTCAACCGAAACTCCCTACCCTACGCGGATTTGTACGGCATTCCCGCCGCCCAAACCGTTATTCGAGGCACATTAAGGCATCGTCACTTTTGCACCGCCTGGTTTCCTATAGCTTTCTGGGGCATGAATTCATCCGATGTTTTGGATTCAGCCCTTTTGGCCGACCTACCCTCTCAAAAAACCCTTATCCATAAACTATCAAACGAATTAGGATACACGGATGCGGAATGCAAAGTCGTTATAGAGTTGTGGGATTATTTGGGGATATGGGAGCTGCTCCAAGCTCTAAAGGATCCAAGGCTCGGAGGCAGAGGAGACCTGAAATCCAATAGAACCGCTAACGCCAACTCATTTTCTCCCCCACTCCTGCCTTTTGAAGACCAATCCGCTTGGATTTCTCCCACAGATTGGCTTGAGAAGCGGATGATTGATCGTATGTCGCTGGCCCCAACAGATCAAGATATGGTCCTGATGACCCATCTTATCCAGACGATCAGCCCTGAGGGATGCAACGAAAGTCATCGATGCACTCTCAAATTAGAAGGGGAAGGAGGCGATCGCTCCGCGATGGCCAAAACGGTGGGTCTGCCGCTGGCCATGGCCGTGGAGCTGTACCTGCAAGGAAAAATCAACGAAACCGGACTTCTCAGACCATTAGGGAGCTTATGGTACGGCTCAATTTTGCCCGCATTGGAACAGCACGGGATTAGGATGCAACATCATGTAACCACGGGCTAATCCTACCTTAAGTTCATTGGGTAAAGCCCCATTTGGCTAGGAAAACCCTATTTTTGCGGGGCCCTCGTTGATTTCTCCTGATTCGCCTATCGAAATAGCCCCCATTAGCATGATTCAGTTGTTGCAGACCTTGAACGGACGGTTGACCGAAATTCAGGAAGTGGAGAAAGACTGCTGGATCAATATCGTGGACCCGGATGACAAGGACAAGGTATGGCTCGAAGAGCATTGCCCCCCAGTCGTGGAATACCTCACCGACTCTTTGGATTTGGATGAACTCTCCAGGGTCGAAAAAGAGAGCGATTATCTTCTCGTTGTTTTAAGAATACCTCACTTTAGGGGTATGGAATACGATATTCCCTTTATTACCCTGCCTTTGCTCATCATGCAGACCGACTCCATGACCGTAACCCTGTGCAAAGAAGAAAATGCCATTGTGCAAGAATTTGTCAGGGAAAGGGTTCGGGGTTTCACCACCAACAAAAAAGACACCTTCCTCCTTCAAATTTTGCTCAAAACCGCCTCCAAATTCTTGATTCACCTCAGAAACATCAATAAGGTTGTTGAAAAATTGGAGGACGAGCTTGAAAATTCCCTTAAAAACAAAGAAATCGTGGGGCTCCTGCAATACGAAAAGGCCCTGATTTACTACACGACGGCTTTGCAGACCAACGGAACTATGCTGGAAAGGCTACGTCGTTTGCGTCATTTCACCTACGAGGAGGATGATGACATGCTCGAAGATGTTCAAATCGAAAACCAGCAAGCCCTTCAAATGACCACGATATCAATACGTATCATGGGCCAAATGATGGAGGCTTTCAGCTCCGTGATCAACAACAACATGAACAATGTCATGAAAACCTTGACCTTCGTGACCATCTGTTTGGCCATTCCTACCCTTTTTGCGAGCTTGTACGGGATGAACATCCCGTTGCCATATGCCCAAACCGAAACAGCATTCTGGGGCCTGTTAGGACTTAGTGGAGCGATGATTTCCATCGTTTTTCTACTTTTTCGCAGGATGCGCTGGTTTTGAAGCAGAGATTTTCCCCGATCGATTCAATTCAACAAAGGCAGCATAAGAAAAAATCGGAGTTGATGGACCTTTCCATCAGCAAAGCCTTGCAAGTGCCTTACTTTCTAATAATTTGTACAATTAACAAAAAGGCCCTATCCATCGTCTTTGAACTTCAATGAAATGATGCTCAATTCGAATAATTTTTCATAATTCAGAGAGAAATGCCTACCTTTAAGAATTAACTTGCCTGAATTCTATTCAATTCACACGAATTAAGCCGAAAATT
>VHAW01000148.1 GCA_016872225.1 Sphingomonadales bacterium
TTGGAAAAGGGCAGCGATGACGGCCTGGACCGTGAATACGCCCTCAAATGGAGCAATGGAATCGCCGAAGGCGGCACCGTCCTTATTCCAAACCTGATGGGCGGCGCATCGCAAACCCCCTTGGATACCAAAAGTGCTACTTACGAAACCTTGGTTTCGGAAGGCGTCCCTGAAGCCCAAGCCAAAAACATTGTGGAATCAGGGCTGCCCACCTATTTTGGGGATCAACCCGGTGTGGCAGGCCCCACCTATTTTGGTGCGTTGATGATTTTTCTTTTTGTTATGGGTTTATTGACGCTTAAGGGCTCGTTGAGGTTTTGGCTCTTGGCCTGCGTGATCTTTTCTTTTATGCTTAGCTGGGGACGGAACAGCCTGGCGCTCACAAATTTTTTCATGGACTATCTTCCTTATTACAACAAGTTTCGCGCTGTGGCCATGAGTTTAGTAATGGCCAGCCTTGCGGTTCCTCTGCTTGGTGTTTTGTTTGTGAAAGCTTTGTTGAATAGCGAGATACCCAAGGAAGAATTGGAGAAGAAACTCCGTGGGGCAGGTATCGCTTTGGGGGGATTGTGTTTGTTGTTGGCAGTTGCTGGGTCTATGTTTTTTGATTTCTCGGCCCCAGCGGTGGATGATGCAGTACAAAGGGATGACATCAAAGGGCTGGTGGATGCTATTCGCGATGATCGGGAATCGCTCTTGAGCAAGGATGCCTTCAAATCTTTTCTAGTAATCGGCCTTGGCTTTGCGGTGATATGGTATTATGTACAAGGTAAAGTCAAAGGCACTCAATTAACCTGGGCTCTTCTCTTGATTTCCACGGTGGACCTGTGGTGGACCGATCGTCGTTATTTGTCGGCGGAGGATTTTGAGCGCAAAAGCCGTTTGGAAATACCCTTTGAGATGACGGAAGCCGACCGGGTCATTTTGGACGAAGAAGGTCGCCTGGCCCAGAATGGTACAGGAAACCTCTATTACAGGGTTCTGGATTTTGGTCAACAGAATCCATTCAACGAGAACAGGGCAGGTTATTTTCACAAATCCCTGGGGGGTTACCATGCCGCCAAACTATCCCGTTTTGAGGATGTCAAAAACAATTACCTTGGAGGAAACGGGAAAGGCCCTCAACAAAATTTGTTGGATGCGTTCAATGTGCGTTGGATGATTTATCCTCCGCAACAGCAGGGTCAGGGCCCGGTTGCTGTACCTAATCCCGGGGCTATGGGTAATGCTTGGCTTGTGAGGGAGTTGCGTTTGATGCCCGATGCCCGTGTTGAATTTGATTCGCTTGCAGGAACAGATTTACGCAACGTCGCGTTGATGGACAAGTCGATGGCAGGCACTTTGCAAAGCAGGACTTATGCAGTGGATTCGCAGGCCTTTATTCGCTTGAGTGCCTATGCACCGGATACCTTGTCGTACGAATACCGTAACAATGCACCATCTCTGGCGGTATTTTCGGATATATACTACAACAAAGGATGGAATGCCTATTTGGATGGCCAGCCAGTACCTCATCTTCGTGTAAATTACTTGATGAGGGGTTTGGCATTGCCCGCGGGATCTCATCGCGTGGAATTCCGTTTTGAGCCGTCCACGTACTTACAAGGCGAGAAAATTTCTTTGGCCTTCAACCTGGCGTTGTTCCTAGTCGTGGCCTTGGGTTTTTGGAAATCACAATCCGAAACAGGTTCTTCAGGACAGGCATTATGAGTAAACCTCTTATTCTAATCTGCAATGATGACGGGATCACCGCGCCAGGCATTCGGGCTTTGGTTGAGGCAGTTCGTGACCTTGGGGATTGCGTGGTGGTTGCTCCAGACAAACCACAATCAGGGATGGGTCATGCCATTACTATAGGGAATCCTTTGAGGGTATACGCTCAGCATGGTTTGTTCGGGGATATTCCAGCTTACCAAACCAGCGGTACACCCGTGGATTGTGTGAAATTGGCGGTGGATCAAATCCTTCACCGCAAACCAGATTTGCTAGTTTCGGGGATTAACCATGGTTCCAACGCCTCGATCAATGTGATTTATTCCGGCACCATGTCGGCAGCGGTGGAGGGTGGAATTGAAGGGATTCCCAGTGTTGGTTTTTCCTTGTGCGATTATGGGTTGGAAGCAGATTTTGCACTTTCATTACTTATAGCGCGTCGTGTTGCGGAGGCTGTTTTGCATCACGGTCTCATGCCAGGAACCTTGCTTAACGTGAATATTCCGCGGATTGACCCTGTGCAATTTCGAGGTCTCAAAGTGGCGAGGCAGGCGGCTGCCAAATGGAAAGAAAATTTTGAGGAGCGTCGTGATCCTCATGGCAAAGCTTATTATTGGATGACCGGCGAATTTGAATTGATGGAAGAGCGGGAGGATACGGATGAATGGGCCTTGCGGAACGGATACGCTTCGGTGGTGCCGGTGCAATTTGACTTGACCGCTCACCATGCCTTGACGGGTTTGCAGGATTGGGGGATGCAGGCCTGGCGATTGCAGGATGGTTTTTGATGCCCATGGCCGCCGAGACTCGTTTTTGGACCACGGTAGCAGGCCGCAAAGGCTTTGCGGCGGGATTGGTAGGACCTTGGGTAATCATGGGGCTGTACGTGGTGTTTCGTCTGCAGGTGGGGTCGACGGAGGATTCCGACATAACTGCTGCGCCTGCTGTCTCCGAATGGTGGCGTTTACTTTGGGGTTCCGGCTTGTTCGGGCCGCTATTGAGTTTGGCAGTGTTACCGAATTTGGCGTTGTTTTGGTGGAATTTGTACCGCCAATCCGAAGAAGGCGCTGGCGGGGTTTTGGTGGCGACGTTTGTTTACGCGTTGGTGGTGGTGGCGGTTAAATGGTTTTTTTGATATTGAGAAATTTCCCTTGGGTGGTTGATTTCATACGGTCATGAAAATTTATTGTATTGCCGGGGAGGCTTCCGGGGATATGCACGGGG
This sequence comes from Sphingomonadales bacterium, assembly GCA_016872225.1. Lineage (GTDB taxonomy): Bacteria > Bacteroidota > Bacteroidia > UBA7662 > UBA7662 > SYHX01. The sequence goes on from VHAW01000148.1 coordinate 2,938, forward strand.
CGGCCCTCCTTCAAGAAATTCGGAGAAGATACCCTGCCGCGACGTTGAGAGGTTGGGGAGGGTATTTGATGGAGGCAGAGGGGATGTACCTGGTCCGGCATTACCGTGAGACGGCTTTTATGGGCTTTGTGGAGGTGGTGCGCAACTTGGGCAACATTCTTCGCCTGCTTCGAGATGCCCGTGCCGATATTCGAACCTATGCCCCGGATTTACTAATTCTGATTGATTATCCGGGATTCAATTTACGTATGGCCCGATTTGCCAAACGCCTGGGCATTAAGGTGGTGTACTATATATCGCCCCAACTGTGGGCCTGGAAAGAAGGCCGGATTCAAACGGTACGGGACTGTGTTGATCAAATGTTATGTATTTTACCCTTTGAACAGGATTGGTATGCTCAACGCGGGGTGTCGGTGCATTATGTAGGCCATCCTTTGGCGGATCGTGTCAGGCCCTGTTCCCCTGCCCAGAGGCTCGGACACCGCGAGGCTTTGAGTGCGAATTCTCCTATGCCTTCAACGTCGCCATGGGTAGCCTTGTTGCCGGGAAGTCGTTTGCAAGAGATTCGTAAACACCTTCCAATCATGTTGAAAACGGTGAGGTCTATGCAAGGGGTTGTCGCGGCTGTGGCCATGGCTCCCGGCGTGAATTCATCGGTGTACCACGATATTCTCAAAGAATGCGGTATAGCACTAACCAATGGCCATAGGAAGATTCTACTGACCGACTGTACCCGCGATTTGTTGGCTTCTGCCGATGCCGCTTTGGTGGCTTCCGGTACTGCGACTTTGGAGG
>VHAW01000149.1 GCA_016872225.1 Sphingomonadales bacterium
CGAGATTGCGTAACCATGGAGTATAATTCATGGCGATTCCGCTATTATTTTCGACAAAACTGAGCTTGGCCGCATTCCAAAACATCGAATTTGCGTCGGGACTAATGGCGACCCCCACATCCCCCATAGCCCCAGAACGCGCATCCGGCGAAATCATCAAAAATGGAACTGCCGTGGTGATGGTATTCAAGTTACCACCTCCCAATGGACCTGGGGTAGTTGTTTGTCCATTTGCGCCCCACGCGCTTGATAGAATCAAACCAATAAAAGTTGCTGACTTGAAAGCAAGAATTCTGAATTTGGGACGCAATATCATAGAATCGAAAAATTGGAAAAATTGGGATAAACAAAGGTTATTAACGAAAATCTAATAAATAATTATTCCCTAACAAGAAAAAATAAAAATATACACCGGTTGTGAGTTTTTCAAAGATAGTGCATGGGACAAATCATCGGGTTAACCACATTCGGGTTTGGGCAGACGCCCTTTGGCCTTCGCATTCGACCTCGATATAAACCAAATAAAGACCATTGGTCAAGGTGGAGGCCCAATCCTGGGTTGTTTCAGGTTCAAGTTGGAAATAATTCCCTTGGGAAAGACCCGATTGCTCCAAGCTCCGAACAACCCTGCCTTGCAGGTCGATTAGGTTCAGGCTAATTCGCATGGTTGATCCCGGTCGGTTGTGATTGAATTCCAGAAGAGGATACGTGCCAGCTCCAACCGGGTTGGGATAAACGGAGAAAGTTTGAATTTGAAACAAATTATCCGGCACCACCTGGAATCGAAGTTGCCCTACGGAAGAATTATTGCAAACATCCCAAGCCTTCAACTCCAAGGTATAGGAGCCCGGACTAAGTTGACCCAAAGGGTAACGAATTCGACCGCTGCGGTACTGATCTAGATCAGAAATAAAATAAGCATTCAAGGTCTGCGCTCCTGCCCTATCACCATTACGCACGAGTTGCATTTCCCTACCAATTCCAGAGGCACTTGAATTGATACCATCTTCATCGTACAATGTAACCCACAAAACATTATCCGATCCCGCTATTCCATCACTACGAAACAAGGAATCATTGAGCGACATCACGATGCGAGGACCCGCAGGATTGCAAACTGCATTGGTAGAACTACCCCCCACAACAACCATCCGAGTATCACCGGCTGCATCCTCACCATCAATCCCAACCCAAGCGGTATCCAATGAATTACGAACCGCATAAACATTAATTCTGCCATTCCCAAACACATAATTTATATCCTTAGGAACTCTGAATTGAGATTGCCATTGTCCGGCCTCAATAGTTACTTTACCTTTAAATATCAGATTGTTATATTCACTATACTGATACAGATAGGAGTCCGGATCATTGACCTTGGTGCGAAGGGAGGAAGCTTTGTCCATCACATTCAAATCCAAGAATCCGTTGAAAGAACTATCTAGCATACCAGCAGCATTGAGAACCTTTCCCTTTAATTCAATCAGTCCAAGAGCCTTCAAGGTATCACTCACCGAATCAATGGCGACAATTTGATGAGGAAAGGCCAATCGAAGTGCAGGATCTCCCAGCAAGGCAAAATTCCGCGTATTAATCACCCCCAATTCAGGGTTAGCCGCTTCTTTGTACAAATCGCCCAAACGCAAATGCTTACCTTGTTCCTTACGGAAAAGTTGATCCCTGAACAGACGGGACGAGATACTTAGATTGAAGTTAGTGAACGTTACACGCGATGTCGTTAGCAAGGCAATAGCGCCGCCGGTTGGGTTCAATAAGGCGCGCTCCCCTGCACTCAAGATGGCCGGATTATCGAAACGAGCAAATTCACAGGTAGCGGTCACCATCAAGGGGTACCGACCCGGGTGATTCCAACCCTCGATTTCCGGAATGGTCATGATTCGCTCTTCAGCAAGGCCATTCACACCCCCATGTCCCATATAGGCCATCACCAGGCAGCCATCCTGCATAGCCCGATTAATTCGATCATTAACAGCCGGGTACCGAGCACCACCGGGTCTGCTTTCTTGCTCGTAGGCATCTAGAAAAATCTTCCGCACCAAGCCCATCGGGTACTGCGTCTCGGTGTGCCGAACGAGTTCTGCGCAGTCATTAAGATGAATATTGTAATCCTGATCATCGGCAACAAAAACAAATTCATTTCGCCAAGGCCCTCTGTTAGAGGGGTCAAGATAATCTTGGATCTTACGAACCATGGCCGTGGCCTGCGCTGCATCCCGCACCGGGATACGACCTATTCCCAAATCCATACGGTCCCCTCCCCCATCCCCGAAAGCTCCTTCGGTTGAATCCATCAAACCATAAAAAGCGTCTGAACAATAGGAGCTGAGCGGATCCCTTGAATTGTAGCTTTGGAAAGTTGGAACATGATTCAAATTACCAGGAATAATATTAAATGCATCGTAGGAGGTAGATCCAAGTAACAAAACATATTTCAGAGAAGGTCCCGTGGAACTTTGGGGTGTTTTTCGATGATATAACATTCTCAAATAATCTCTGATAGCTACAATATCCCGCCGACCCGAAGAAAATTCTCTATACAGATCATCGGGGTGTACAATGTTGATTTTCAAGCCATCATATTGATGGTGAATGGCGGCAATTTGCGTCGCTTGTGGACGAAAAGCCTTCGGCGTCACAATAACCATATCAACTGAAGAATCCCCCATCAAATTCTGGTTAGGAACCTGATGTAACGAAGATGGAGAGCCAAAAGCATTACCTTTAATTAAACATAAATGCCGCAACATATCCCCTGGTATCAAAATCTGTTGAAAATCTACCCCACCCACCTGAATAGTTTCAATCGGATAGGCAGTGACCGTCGACGGGGTGGTAACATCCCATACTTGAAGGGGCTGAGCGGTATAAGAAGACCAACGATATTGTGTTGGTTGATGACCCAAGGTGGAGGCATTGTAGAAGACCTGGGAAGCTGGCCAAACCTCCGGTTGTATGCGAGGTCTTCCCTGAACCAAGATGCGATCCAACCATGCCTGCGCCAACGTGTTCTGCCGGCTGAATACCAAGTTTATGTTCAACTGCGGTGAACCTGGATCCATGAACCAAATTTCCTCCTTCAAATTGAAAAAGGGATCCAGATAATAGGTCCCCACCACAGGCGCCACCAAAGTGCGGGGATCCTGGCCATTTACCCTTAGGGTCACAGGAGATGGGGCGCCTTGGCTTCGGACGGCCATTCGGACGGCCACCCTGCAACTGTCTCCTACCGAATAGGAAGGCAGCTCCAAAGCAAAATTGCGGTTTGGCGCGATATCGAAAGGCTCACCCAACCATTCCCTGCCGCTTTTGATCAGATTATTCAACTCTTTCTCGTAAGAAAGCAAACAATCACCCCGGTCCGTGACCGCCCAGGGTCCAGGTCCTGGGGTAGGGCCTCCGGTTTGAACCGTGTCAATCCGAAGCACCGACGCCCCAAAAGGCGGGTTCGCATCCTCCCAATCCGGATTCATAAACGCATAGGTCACTTGCTCGTATGGGTTAGGAGACTTGGTCAACCCCCCCTCTCCAATGGGCTGCTGCAGGCTTTCTGAACCCGGGATATAAACCAAAAAGAACTCATTGGCTTCAAATATTCCGTCTTGGTCCCCATGAAATTGAATGGGGTACTGCACTAGACCCATAGGACGCTCTGCCCAGTTTGCCTCCGGCAGCGGACCTCTT
>VHAW01000150.1 GCA_016872225.1 Sphingomonadales bacterium
TGGCTAATAGGACCGTTGTTGCTTTGGTCCATGGAAATAAGAGCCCAGCGACCAGGTCCTCCCCCCAACGGAAGACCCATCATGCAGCTTTACGGCATCAACATTCAAGGGAGAGTCATGGTCCAGGGACAAAACAAAGGCCTGGACTTTGCATCCGTGGCCTTGCTCAAAACCACGGATTCTAGCATAGTCACCGGCTCCTTGAGCAATAGCGGTGGCTACTTCAGCCTTGAGAAGATCATGCCCGGAAATTACCTGTTGCAGGTACGCTTTCTAGGGTGCCGACCCTTGGATAAATCGCTGAAAGTTTCCGAAGATGTCCCGAACTTAGAGGTTGGGAATTTGACTTTGGAAGAAGATGCCACCCAGCTCCAGGCGGTGGAAGTGACGGAAACCCGGCAAAGCACCATCTTGGCCATCGATCGCAAAATCTACACCATGGACAAGGACCTTACCGCCAAAGGCGCATCCGCTCTGGAGGTCATGCGTAATTTACCCGGTCTTACAGCCGATGCAGACGGCACCGTACGCCTTCGCAACGCAGTCCCGCAAATCTTTGTGGATGGCCGACCCTCGGTATTGACTTTGGAACAAATTCCCGCTGAACAGATCGACCGTATTGAGATAATCACCAACCCTTCGGTAAAATTTGATGCGGGGACCACCGGAGGTTTATTGAACATCATCATGAAGAAATCGACAACCCCAGGGTATCAAGGTTCGTTGAATGCAGGTGCAGGTACTGGGCGACGCTATAATACCGGAATGAACTTGAACCTCAAAGAAGGCGCTTCCACATGGTCTGCTTTCTACAATTGGAGTGATTTCTATAATCCTCTACAGAACAGAACTTTGCGACAGAATCTAAGCAACGGAACCCCGGTAAAGACCTTTACCCAAACCTCCGAAAGTAATTTAGGAAGACGCTTCCAAATGGGCCGAATCGGTTGGGATTACACTATCAATCAGCGCACCACCTTCACCACAGCGATAAGCATTGGAGATGGCCGTTTTCGTAACAACGATACACAACCTTATGCATGGACCCAAAAAACAGGGGCCATATCCTCCGATACCTTAATCATTGGTCAGCAGAATAATGATCAAACGAATTTCTGGAAATACGGGTCCTTGCAATGGATGTTGCGGAAGACGACCCCAAGGGCTGGAGAGGAGTGGACCGTAGACCTGAACCTTAATGCCTCCCGTAACGGAACGGATGCCCAGTTCGTCAACAGAGCCGACAGTATCCGGGTCGGGATTCCCTTCGATACCGTGCAGCGTCAACAAAACAACAACGGTTCGGGGCAGAACAGAGTCATCACCGCACAATACGACCATATCTATCCCATGACCAACGGCAAATGGGAATGGGGTCTGCGCAGCAACCTGCGGATTAATTCATCCATCCTGAGGGTCAAAGTCGGTTTGGATAGCAGCAACCAAGTAGAGGATGCCCAGCTTAGCAACCAATTTGAAATTCATGATTTGGTCAATGCGGTCTATCTCAACAGGCAAATGGTTCTCGGCAAATGGGGACTTCAGGCAGGTTTGCGTTTGGAGCAAACCCAGTTTGATGTGAGACTTCCTAACTTGGGTGATTCCAGTTTTAGCTACCGCTATCCAAGCGGAGGAAGGAATTGGAGAAATGCGATTTTTCCAGGACTGTACCTAAGCAGGAAATTTGGACCGCATGAGCTGCAAATCAATGCATCCCGCAAAATTGGCAGACCTGGTTTCTTCCAAGTCTTACCCTTCATCCTTTTTGCCGATGCCCAAGGATTCAGGATTGGCAATCCTGCCTTGGCGCCCGAGTTTTATCACTTGGCTGAACTCAATCACCAATTCAGCAAAGGGGCGATGAGCCTAACCAACAGCCTCTATGGACGGTATACGATCCAGGTCATCACCGAATATGTCTATCGGCTGCCTAAGGATAGCAACATTCTTGTAAACAGCTACATCAATGGACAAGATCAAACTTCCACCGGGTTGGAACATAGCCTTCGATGGAATCCTAACAAAAGATGGACCATTACAGGGAACCTTAATGCTTTCTTCACCCAAGTCAATGCGGGTTCCAATTTGAATAATGTTAGCCGAAATGGCTGGTCTTGGACCGCCAAAAGCCAGGTTTCGTTTCGCCCAGATAACCGTTGGACCCTACAATGGAACGGGGAATACGAAGCGCCTCGCATACTCCCGCAAGGAATAACCTACCCCGCCTACGGCATGGACTTGTCCACCAGTCTGACCTGGAACAAATCCTGGACGGCAGTATTGTTGCTCTCAGATGTTTTCAATACCCGACGTTTCGGTAACACCATCCAAAGCGAAACCCTGTTTCAAGAATTTATCCGCCGTCGGGAGGTTCGTTTCCTCCGTCTCACGGTCTCTTACCGCTTTGGGAATGCCGAGGCGTCTCTGTTTCAGCGTATTCGACGCAGCGGCAGTGGTGGAAGCGGTGGAATGGACATAGGCTTTTAATTCGCCTTAAATTTGAAAATTCTGAACCCTTGCCTTTGAATACCCTTGATCCCCTCTGGGTGGCGCAGGCCGACCTCAACGACCCTCTCCACGATTTCCATCAGGAATTCGCTAAGCCGATCTGGCAGAATGGTAAGCCTTGGGTGTACCTCTGCGGAAATTCCTTGGGCTTGATGCCCCTAGGGGTTCCGGCTGCCTTAAAGATTGAGACGGATTCATGGGCCCAAAGGGCCGTGGAAGGGCATTTCGAAGGAACCTACCCCTGGATGGATTACCATCAGCGGTTCTCCGGGCCATTGTCCCGTTTAGTCGGCGCCGAAGAAAGCGAGGTTGTGGCCGGAAATACCCTGACCGTTAACCTGCATCTGTTGATGGCGGGTTTTTACCAACCTGAAAAAGTCTCCAGCCGCCAAAGCCGTAACATCATCTTGATGGAAGCCGGAGCCTTTCCTTCGGATCAATACGCCATGGACAGTCAAATCCGTCACCATGGGTTGGATCCCAACCAATATTTGGTGGAGGTTTCCTTACCCAAGGACCGCGACACCGACCCTACAACCCCTATCCTGGAGCAAATTAACGCTTTGGGTGAAAGTTTGTCGGTGGTGATGTTGGGTGCTGTGCATTATTACACGGGGTCGTTTTTCAACATCCCTGCGGTGGTTGAGGCGGCCCATCGTGTGGGCGCCTTGGTTGGTCTGGATCTGGCCCATGCGGCAGGGAATGTTCCCCTTGAATTGCATGCATGGGAGGTGGACTTTGCCTGCTGGTGCTCCTACAAATACCTTAATTCAGGTCCCGGTGGCCCTGCGGGACTTTTCGTCCACCGCAAGCACCATCACCGTCAAGATCTGCGACGATTGGAAGGTTGGTGGGGCCATGATGCGGCTACCCGCTTTGAAATGCCCAGGAAATTTGCGCCCGCACCAGGGGCACAGGCTTGGCAGCTCAGCAATGCACAGGTATTGGCCATGGCGCCCCATGCGGTTGCCCTTGCGCTTCATGATCGTGCTGGTATGAGTGCCATTCGTAACAAATCCCTAACTTTGACGGAAATGCTCGAAACGGTCCTTCTCCATTTTTTGAAAAGTCACCCTGAATTGAATGGGCGAATCTTGACTCCTTCCAATCCGGAACGTCGAGG
>VHAW01000151.1 GCA_016872225.1 Sphingomonadales bacterium
TCAGACGCAATGGCCGGGTTTATATTGGAGGGATTGCTTACACATTGAAGTCGTGTGGAATCGTAATTAATGGCGAATGAGATTGCAGACGTGCTAATCCCTGGACCCATGGTGATGGTCACTGGAATTTGTACCGTATCGCCAACGCAGGATGAGGCCGAAGTTGAAGTGTAGGTCCCTATGGTGGTTGTGATGTTATTTTGAGCTCTTCCTATCTTGGCTGAGCAGAGAATTAGAAAAAATATGCCGAGCTGAAATGTTGCTCTGAAGGCGGATGGCTGAAATGTTGCTCTGAAGGCGGATGAATGTGTCATTTGAAATGGGGTTATAAATGGAATCATATATATATACATATATATATGGATATATACCTTAATGGAAGCAAAACTACTAATAAAGCTAAAACAAAACTAATGAAAATTTCTCTTTATAATTCGTTTAGAACACACGGGGGGTCCAAATCACCTTGTTTTATGGTCATTTTCCTTATTTTCGCGGGGTGATGATGGAGTCGGAGGTTCTGGATATGAACCAATTGTTGGAGAAATATGCCCGAACAGGGTGTATTCTAGAGGTAGTGGAATGCCTTAACGGCAACGGAGAGTCCTCTGCGCAGGGGGTATGGGTACAAATGAAGGGTTTGGCCGGATCCGGTCGCTACGCGGTTATGGCTGCATCCGGACTCGCCGGGTTGAAAGGCCTGCAAGTGGTGGTTTTGCCCGACAAAGAGGCTGCATCGTATGCGTATTCCGACCTGGAAACCATGATCAATCCCCGCAATTTGCTGATATTCCCGAGTTCTTACCGACGCTGTGTTGGCGGGGAACAACAAGATCAATACCAGGTTCTTCAGCGCTCCGAGGTTTTGGGTCGATTAAGCACGGGAATTTTAACGGCTTCGGATCCTAACACTTGGTTGATTACTTGGCCGGAGGCTTTGATGGAAGAAGTGGTGATCAATACCACCTTGGCTCGTAACACTCTAGAATTGAAGAAGAATGAAGCTGTTGATTTGGATTTCTTGATTGTATTGATGGGTGAAATGGGATTTGAACGAGTGGATTTTGTGTACGAACCCGGGCAATACGCCATTCGGGGAGGAATCGTGGACGTGTACAGTTATGCCAGCGATTGGCCTTACCGCATGGAATTGCACGGAGACCGACCCGAACGCCTCAGGACCTTCGATCCGGAATCTCAATTGACCGTTCGAGAGGTGGAGAAGGCCGTGATTCTGCCCAATTTGCAGGCTGAATTGTTGGCACAGGGCCGGCAATCGTTGATGGACTATTTCCCTAATCAAACTGTGATTTGGTACACCGATCCAAGCATGCTGATGGCTCAAGCCGAACTCTGCTGGAATAAAGCCGAAAAGGCCGATGAACCGCTTAATTCCCCGGAGGACTGGATGAATCGGCTTTTGGCCTTTCCTCGGGTTAGTCTCGATGAAAGCGGTTTGAAACTTCATGAAGCGGACTTCATGGACAAAGGCAAAGTAAGCACTAAGCCATCCCTGTGTATTGCCTTCCAACAAGAGGAACAGCCGCTTATCCGTAGACAATTTGATCGTCTAGTCGCAACCGGGAGGGAATTGCAAGCGCAGGGTTACCGACTCATGGTCTGTGGGGACAATCCAAGACAAATCAGTAGATTGGAACAAATCTTGGAAGACTTGGAAGCTGGGTTTACGATGGTTCCCTTGCCGGCGGGTCTGCATGCAGGCTTCACCGATCATGATCGTAAAATCGTGTTATGGACAGAACACCAATTTTTTGAGCGATTTCACAAATACAAATCTCGCGGCCGGACTAGCGCTTCGGAGAAACTTACTCTTAAAGAAATCCTTGATTTCAAACCCGGTGATTTTGTGGTGCATATGGACCATGGGGTAGGTCGTTATGCCGGCATGGAGAAAATCCAGGTCAACGGGCAATGGCAAGAAACCGTACGCATCAGTTATCGCGATGATGATCTCCTCTATGTCAGCATTCATTCTTTGCACAAGGTTTCGCGTTATTCGGGCAAGGACGGTGTTGCACCGAGGGTGCACAAACTAGGTTCTGATACCTGGGACAAATTAAAGTCCAAAACCAAAGCCCGGGTCAAAGACATTGCCAAAGACTTGATTCAACTTTATGCCCGACGGAAGGCATCCAAAGGACACATCTTTCCTCCGGACAATTATTTGCAACATGAATTGGAGGCTTCATTCTTGTACGAGGATACCCCCGATCAAAATAAAGCTTCCGAGGCGGTGAAAGCTGATATGCAAAAAGCCTATCCCATGGACCGCTTAGTTTGTGGTGATGTGGGTTTTGGTAAAACGGAAGTGGCCATACGAGCCGCTTTCAAGGCTGCATGCGATGGCAAACAAACCGCTGTGTTGGTGCCGACTACAATTTTGGCCTTGCAGCACGCTCGCACCTTTGCTTCGAGGTTAAAAGATTTGCCCGTAAGAGTTGATTACCTAAATCGTTTTCGAACACCCACCGAAGTCAACGAAGTGCTTGCCGATCTGGAAGCGGGGCGTATTGATATCCTTATAGGAACGCACAAGATCGTAGGCTCCAAAATCAAATTCAAAGACCTTGGCCTTCTGATCATTGACGAAGAACAGAAATTCGGGGTAAGTACCAAAGAAAAGCTCAAGGAAATGAAAGTTTCCGTGGATACCTTGACGCTCACCGCCACCCCTATCCCCCGCACGATGCAATTTTCGTTGTTAGGAGCTCGGGATTTGAGCGTGATTCAGACCCCTCCTCCCAACCGACAGCCGGTACATACCGAACTTATGGTCATTGAGGAGAGTAAAGTTAGAGATGTTATCCTTTTTGAGACTGATCGCGGGGGACAAGTTTTCTTTGTGCATAACCGCGTTCAGGGGATCGAAGGGGTTGCTGAACTGATCGGACAGTGGTGCCCCGGTTTGCGCATAGGGATTGCCCATGGGCAAATGGCCGGGGATCAAATGGAGAAAATTCTGCTGCAATTCATTGAAGGCAAGTTGGATGTCCTAGTCGCCACCAATATTATTGAATCGGGTTTGGATATTCCCAATGCCAATACGATTCTTATTAATCAGGCTCAGAATTTTAGTTTGAGCGATTTGCACCAAATGCGAGGAAGGGTTGGAAGGTCCAACCTCAAGGCCTTTTGTTATTTGATTGTGCCTCCTTTATTTACCCTCACTCAGGAAGCGCGCCGAAGGCTTCAGGCAATCGAACAGCATTCAGATCTGGGATCTGGTTTTCAGATTGCGCTTAGGGATTTGGATATTCGAGGAGCAGGAAATATGTTGGGTGCGGAACAAAGTGGATTTATCACGGAAATTGGCTTGGAGCTTTTTCAGAAAATTTTGGACGAAGCGATTCGGGAATTACGCAACAACGAATACGCAGAGCTTTATACCGACCAACCTTTGGTGGAAGAGTCTTTCAATGTGCAGTTGGACACGGATGCAGCTGCCTTAATTCCTGACTATTATGTTCGGAACACAACCGAGCGTCTTAGTTTATACCGTGAATTGGATGCCCTTGAAAGTGAGGAAGCGTTGACGGCCTTTAGTGACCGTTTGACAGACCGTTT
>VHAW01000152.1 GCA_016872225.1 Sphingomonadales bacterium
TGGAAATTGCGCCGTATCAATGGCCGGTTTCCCGAAATTTATGGCAGATACCCGTAAGATATTGTGTTAATTTTGTGCAAGGCGCAGGGAAGGTGATTGTTTTAGTTTCAGTTTTGTTGTGGGCCTTATCTTCCTTTGGCCCCGCAAACGATGTTATGGATATCCTAAGAGGCAAGCAAGATTTACCACCACTGGAACAAAGCTATGCTGGCGTTTTGGGTAAGGCCCTTGAGCCCGCTGTTGAGCCGTTAGGCTTTGATTGGAAAATAGGGATAGCTCTCGTGACTTCTTTTGCTGCAAGGGAGGTTTTTGTGGGCACTATGGCTACGATTTATGGACTGGAAGGGGACCCTGATAACCCCCAAACAAGGAAACGCCTCAAGGACCTGATGGCATCCGATTATAAGTCTATCACGAATCAACCCATGTTTGATACCGCTACCGTTTGGTCACTGCTAATTTTCTATGCCTTTGCCTTGCAATGTATGAGCACGATAGCAGTAACTCGTACGGAAACCAAATCCTGGAAATGGCCAATGATTCAACTTGTTTATCTCACTTTTCTTGCGTATGCGGGATCCTTTTTGGTTTATAACCTATGTCTTTTGATATGAAGCGCAGCCCCTCTTATCGAAACCAGGCTCTGCTTTTCCCCCTTATTCATCGTCTGCGACCTTTCATGAACGAAGATGCAGCGACTTGGGCGGCTCAGTTGTTGATTGTTCATGGCGTTGAATTGCAAATAACCAAGGAAAGGAGCTCCAAATATGCGGATTATCGCCCGCCTTGGAGGGGAAAAGGACATGTTATTACTTTAAATCATAACTTAAGACCGTTGAGCTTTTTGTTAATTTTTCTTCATGAATACGCTCATCTGTTGAATTGGGTTGATTACGGCTCCAAAGTAGCAATCCACGGGAATGAGTGGGCAAGCACCTACGCAAGCCTTGTTAATAGTGCGATTCAAAGAGGGTTTTTTCCGGTAGCCATGCACGGCCCGCTACGCAACGCGATGCGCCATCCCCAAGCATCTGGCTGCGCACAAACGGAATTATTGGAGTGGCTCAGGAAATATGAGGGACAAGACAAGGGGTGGTTTACTCTTGATCAACTTGCGGAGGGCGTGCGATTTCGAACCAAAGCAGGCATGACCTTCATTAAGGGTCCTAAAGGACGTACGCGTTTTCGCTGCCTTCGCATTCCAGGACGAGACACCTATCTCATTCATCAAAGCCTGATGGTTATGCCCCTGCATTGTTGACCACCCTATAACCCGCCCTCCAAAGCACCTAACCCCAATGCTATTGCTTATTATTTTTCGTCTATACCGGGCCTATATTCGGCGGCGATGGTACGAATTCTACCCGAAGGGTGTTGGGCTAACTTTTCGTAAAGTGCGATTCCTCGGGTCCGCTTGTCCAGGCGCAGCACAGCTTTGTTATAGGCCTTGAGCCAACCCGCGAATTGACGCTGTGAACGAGCATCCCTAAATTGTAACAAAGATTTTTCGACAAACTGGAGGTCTTGGACCTCCCCATGAGCCGCATAAAAATCCATCAAGGAGCCCACCATGGAAGGTTCTACTTCAAGACTGCGCGCCATGGCAAGAGCTATGGTAGGATTGTCTTTGACCAATCCATTCAAGCCTGTTGCTGCTACCAATAGCGATGAATCTGTTGTTAATATTTTCTCCAACCAACGCATTTCCAAGGTTTTACCGGAATCCGCTGTTTCAATGAGTTTGAGCAAAGCCCGTTGCCGCACGGAGGAGCGGGTATCAGATTCCGCCGTTTTGGAAAGGAGTTTGTAGAGCAGAAAGTCTTGTTTCAAGATGCTGACGGGAATGGATTCGGCCGCCAAAGAGCGAATAACAGGGGAAGGATCTCTAAGCGCCCGGGTGATCATATTTTGGTATTCCATAGCGTCTGTCACCCTAGCAGGATCGCCCCAGGCCCCAAAAAATTGGGGATTACGCACCAGTTGTTCGAGGGCTCTTTTGCGGTCATAATAGAAAAGCCCCCCTTTGAATTGCAGAACAAATTCTTCGAAGGTTCGATGATCGTCATATTCACAGAGAACAATTCGCCCCAAATCATGCCCCGTCCATACTGGTTTGGGTAGATTAAAGCGAAATTCCTGTTCTAGCTTTTCTAGCACGATTTGTCTTGAAGCGGAAGAGTCGAAAAAGTAAAACTCAAGCTGTATGGGAAGGGAAAATAGTTTCCCGGGAATAGCGCTGTGCTTCTGGGAAAGATTAAAAACACATTGTTTGTTGTTATCATCGTAGTGATATTTCATAGAAAGCACGGGATGCCCTTTGGACAAAAACCATTGGTTGAAGAAGACTTGCAAATCTCTCCCAGTAACTTCCTCGCAAGCCAAGCGAAAATCATGAACTTCAGCGGCCTTGAAGGCATGCTTGGTGAGGTAAACCCGAAGGGACTCGAAGAAGGCCTTATCCCCAATTTCGTTTCGTAACATATGAAGAATTCTTGCGCCCTTGGCATAGCTGTGCCGGTCGAACATGTCCTCGTTGTCTTCGTAGTAATAACGAATGAGATCTACTTGTTTACGGCGAGATTCCGCTAAATAGTCTTTAAGATTTCCCTCTAAAGCTGCGTCGGCCTCTTCTCGACCGTAGGCGTGTTCGTACCATAACGGGGTGCCGTAGGTTGCGAAGGATTCGTTAAGGCTTAGGTTGCTCCAACTTTCGCATGTGACCAGATCGCCGAACCAATGATGAAACATTTCGTGGGCCACCGTTCCTTCTGCGGAACCATCAACCAATTCCCTGACGCTTCGTTGCGCCCATTGGCCAAAAACCACGGCTCCGGTGTTTTCCATGGCCCCGGACACGAAATCCCTAACGGCAATTTGGTGGTAGCTTGACCAAGGATAGTCCACCCCAAGAATCCGGGAATAGTAATCAAGCATATCCGGAGTTCTGTGAAAAATGCGTGCGGCCAAGGAGGCATACTGGGGCTCTACATAATAATGCACCGGAATATTTCTCCACCGGTCTTTGGTTACCGAGAATTTACCCGCTGCAATCATGGCCAGATAGGGAGCGTGCGGAAGATGGTGCGACCAAATATCCGTTCGGGTTCCGTCCTGATTCCGGATAGAGCTTACCAGGATCCCGTTGGATAGGGTAACCATATTACTATCTACGCAAATAGATATCTCTTGCGTCATTTTCTGGTTGGGGGCATCAATGGTCGGGAACCAGCAAGAATTATGGTCCGTTTCGCCCTGGGTCCAAACCTGCAGGGGCTTATCCGGGTATACCGAATCAGGACGGATGAAGTATAAACCCTTTTCGCCTTGGATAGCCGCGGAGCCCGCTCCGGCGTTCAATGAATCAGGAGAGGCAAGGTAATCCATGTGAATTTCTAACAGGGTACCCCCGGCAAGAGTTTTGGGTAATTGTGCTGAAATAACCTTGCGGTTATACCGATAAGGCAATTCA
>VHAW01000153.1 GCA_016872225.1 Sphingomonadales bacterium
ACAGCTCAAATTGAAAAGATGCAAAGAATCGTTTTCGACCAAGCCTCTAAGGGCAAATTCGTACGGTGCCAGGTCTGGACCTGTTTTGAAGTGCGTACGGGAAGAGACAATCGAAACATCGGTGGGACCATTCCCTTTGAATCCCTGGAAGATCCCTCGGAGCAGGGGTAAACTACCCCCAATCCAAACAGGGATATGCCCCAACTCCCTCAAATCTGAGCCCACCTGTGCCATCGCCGAAAGGGTATCCTCGAAGGACCTCCCCGCAATCATGTTACCCAAATCAGCCACAGCCGGAAATTGCTCACCCCATGGTAGGGCATAGAGTGCAGCGCGAATCCTATCGGCTGCCGCCTCCTCTGACTTCCAAGGAGTGGCTGCTGACTTCCAAGGAGTGGCTGCGCTCTCCGGACTTTGTCTGAAATCATCAAGTCCAATCAGAACCACCGTGGTTGAGCCGGGCAAATCCTTTCGAGCCGTGAGCCTGCGAATGGATGCTCCTATGGCATAGGAAGGGTAGTGATCTGACCCCGGAACAGCGACCGGGTCAGGTTGCACAAAGAAGTCGAGGTTGCCCGCAGAGTCGCTCAATGGTCTGCTTATCGACGACCGAGGGTCATTTCGAGGGTAACGGGAACCAAGCCCAAGGTTCCTCCATCGTAATTCACCACGGTTTTGAGTTGTTGGGTGTTGGTCCCGTTAAACAAGACTTTGAATTTGTAAACTTGATTGCTGGTATCCGTTAAGGTGATGGTATCCACGGTATTCACCCAGGTTCCTCGGCCTAACAAACGCACAGTGTCCAAGGGGAAAGGAATTGTGGGTGGTAGGGATGGCCTGAACTTGATATCGTAATTCACGGTCCTTGAAGGGGTTTTTTCGAAAGCAATATATCCAGCCTGTGATGCGCCCCCTTGAATGGGAATGGTTTGAC
Organism: Sphingomonadales bacterium; assembly: GCA_016872225.1. Classification (GTDB taxonomy): domain Bacteria; phylum Bacteroidota; class Bacteroidia; order UBA7662; family UBA7662; genus SYHX01. The sequence goes on from VHAW01000153.1 coordinate 935, forward strand.
CTAGAACGGCTACTGAAGCGGAATAGGTCAAACTATCAACATCCCAGGTTCCAACCAGGCGATTGGCGTAGGTTTCGGCCGGTGAAAGGGGCGGGGTATTGTCGGTCTTGCGGCAACCAAGCAGCGCCGACGTCATCAGAACCAACATGAGCATAGTCTTTTTCATAGGAATGAGGTTTTGGGGATGAAAAACAGAATTTCTGTCATCGTATGACCAAAAATAATGAGGAGAGCCCATCCATTACATATTTGTTTGATTTTTCAGATTTTACTCTATTATTTTCAAAAGAGTTAGAAATTCTCTTTCTCCGTTTAGCTTTGGTTGTAGCAAGTATATGGCGATTTCCTTGAAAATCACTTTCCTCTTGAGCATGCTCCTGCTGGCGCATCGAGACAGACCTTCTTGGTTTGTTCAGACGGAGGAAAATGCAGATTACGTGACCGAACTCGAAAACAAGGTTAACAAAAATTTATCAAGGAGTGACCTCAAAGACAAAGGGGTCTGCCATCTTCCTCATCAGATTTTTGAGGGGCCATTTCCTTTGCAAACCGACGTGGAATGGCATGGTTTTTGTCCCGAGCACCATGAATCTCAGGCATTGGAACCCAGAGGGTATCACGGAAGGCCTTTTCCTTTGTATGATTTGCAGGAGCGATGGTCCGACTTGGAGGCCAGAATGTACAAAGCCCATAATTTGTCGATTTCTGAACAAACGGAGGCTGCTGCTTTGGCGCTGGTCCTGGCATCGTATCAAATGAATTTTGCGACAAAGTCTTATGATGTTCATCCTGCAATGCCGTATTTGAGGTACCTGAAACAAACAGCATCTCAATGGCCCGAGTCTTTGAATAACCAATGGCCGGTTTTGGAATGGATTGCATTGGAATTCGCATGCCAAAACAAAGAAGAGGAGGAAAGGCAATTTTCAAATTTTGCTAACAACGAAATGCTTCTTCTTTTGAAAGAGAATCGACCTGCAATAGACCTGGAAATCTCTTTGTTTTGGCGTTTACTGAATACCCATAAACGTTATGAATGGGCTTTGATGGACAATAGGCCGATGGACGCCTTGGCCTATTACAGGGAATCGAATTTTCATCATTCCTCACTCCTTGCTTCGCTCCTTAAACAAGGAGGGGATTATCCCCAAAGGGCAATGAATGCGGGTGGAAAGGTGAGGGACTTTTGGTTTTTGGTTGCATTTGTGGGTGTACTAAGTGTTATCCTGTGGGGAAGGTACCATCAGCGCAGAATAAAATCAGAGGCTATTGCATTGCCAGCCCATGATGGTGTTTTTTCAGGGCAAAATGTTGAATACGAGGGCGATGAGGCTGTAACCCTATCGAGGGCCACGGATTCATCCACTCCTGCTTATGGGGATTTGGCTTGCCTTTGGAATTCCAAACTGCATACCAATCAGCAATGGGAAGATTTCAAAACAAAATTCAATCAATGTGTTCCAGGCTTTATACCGAGTCTTCGCTTGGAATATCCTCGAATGACGCAATCGGATATTCGTTTGGCCTGCCTTATTCGCATGGGCATGACCAGTGTCGAAATCTCCAATATACAAAATATTAGCAATCAAGGGGTGTCGATGGCTCGATACCGCCTGCGTAAGCGCATGGGCTTAGGGCCAGACGATTCCATACCTGATAAATTGAATGAGTTTGGCTCTTAAAAAAGCCAGAATAAATCGAATCGGATTGATTCACGAAGCGGAATAATTCACGAATCGTGAGTAATTCACGAATCGGAATAATTCACGAATCGGATTGATTCAATAAATTGATTTTGAGTCGAAGCATTTGCAGAGCGGTTTGGGCCGCTTCAATGCCTTTGTGCCCATGGGTTCCGCCGAGACGGTCCAAGGCTTGTTCCTGATTGTAAACGGTTAAAACACTGTTGATGATGGGCTTATTAAGGCGCAGCATGAGGTCCATGATGCAACGGGTAACGGCCTCCGATATATATTCGAAGTGAGGCGTTTCTCCCTTGATGAGGCAACCCATCGCAATCAATGCATCAACTTTCTGGTAATGGTCCAACCATTGGCATCCCGTAGGTATTTCATAACATCCGGGGACATGATGTACTAAAATATTGTTTAGGGAGACCCCTCGATCAAGCAAGGCTTGGACGCATGCTGAGGTCAATTGTTCAGTAATCGTATGGTTCCAACGAGCGGTTACGATTCCGATTCTGAGGGAAGCGGCTTCAGCAGGGCTGGGATAGGCCTTTTCTTCATCAAGGCTGAAAAAGTCCGATCCGGTGGACATGACAGGCTGTCCTAAGACTTCAGTTTGATCCGCGAGAGGTAACGGTCAACACCCTGACCCTCGGTGGATTGGGGATATTCCCGCTGGATTTTTTCGTAACACTCCGTTGCCTTGTCTTTG
>VHAW01000154.1 GCA_016872225.1 Sphingomonadales bacterium
TCCTTCAATCGCTCCAACAAATCCACCGCCGTGCAAATCACCCCTATGCTCAAGGCAACTCCTTCACGGCATGCATCCAAAGCCGCATCTATTCCTTCATCCAAATGGTAGAACACCTTGTCTAAATAGCGGGTCTCGATGCGCTTGCGCGCTCTCCATGCTTCCACCTCCGCCGCCAAACAAACCCCCTCCGCCATGGTGATGGCCAATGGCTGCGCTCCCCCCATTCCTCCAAGCCCTGCTGTAACACATAATTTCCCCTTCAAGCTGCCCCCGAAGTGCTGCTGGGCAACCGCGTTGAAAGTTTCGTAAGTCCCCTGAACGATGCCTTGGGATCCAATGTAAATCCAAGAACCTGCCGTCATTTGCCCGTACATCATCAAGCCTTTGCAATCCAATTCGTCAAAATGCTCCCAATTGGCCCAATTGGGAACCAACATGGAATTAGAGATCAAGACCCGGGGAGCATCCGAATGGGTAGGCAAAATGGCAATCGGTTTACCACTTTGAATCAGCAAGGTTTCATTCTCGTTCAAATCCATCAAGGCTTTTTGAATCGTATCAAAGGCTTCACGGTTGCGAGCCGCCTTGCCGCGCCCGCCGTACACAATTAAATCCTCAGGACGCTCAGCCACCTCCGAATCCAAGTTGTTGATGAGCATCCTTAGGGCCGCCTCTTGTACCCAACCTTTGCACCGAAGCGTTGTTCCAATCGGTGCCTTGTCTCCAGGGGCGAATAGATGGTTACTCATAATATTTTATTTCTTTTTTTAAATCTTTTCCATTGAAAAATCACCACTCCAAAATGGTACAACTCATCGCAGGCTAATCCAAAACTTCAACATCCTGTTCGAATTTAAACCGGTAAAATAACCTATTGTTACAAAAACAACTAATCAGCAAACACCAATAAGTGATAATTTTTCTTACCTTTTTGGACCAACACCAATCGTCCTGCAAACAAATCACTTTCCGAGGCCTTGGCATTCACCTCCACGCACTTCTCTTTGTTGAGACTCACGCCCCCTCCCGCCATCATGGTTCGAGCTTCGGAACGTGAAGCAAAAATCCCAGAATGGTCGCTCAGGATCTGCACCCAATCGCAAGAATCGCTGAGCAGAGAACGGGAAACCGTATGCACGGGTACCCCATCGAGGGCTTGTAACAATAAATTTTCGTCCAAGGCCAGCATTTGTTCCCGGCTCACCTTCCCAAAAAGCAAATCCGAAGCAGCCTGCGCCTGCTCCAGGGCCAGGACCCCATGCACTCTTCCGGTCACATCCTCGGCTAAGCGTCGTTGAGCCAAACGCAAATGAGGAGCTTGGGCATGCTCCAACGCAATCCCGGCGATTTCCTCCATGGGCATGAGGGTGTAAACCGGCAAATAACGCAAGGTGTCCTCGTCGCTGATATTGAGCCAGAATTGGTAAAAATGATAGGGGCTGGTCTTGCGAGGATCTAACCACACGTTGCCGCCCTCCGATTTTCCGAATTTGCTGCCGTCGGACTTTTTGGTGAGGGGGGCCGTCAAGGCCCAAGCTTCACCTCCGGTCATTCGACGGATCAATTCTGTACCGGTGGTAATATTCCCCCACTGATCCGAACCACCCACCTGCACCAAGCACTGATAAGTCTTGTAGAGATGCACAAAATCATACCCTTGAATAAGTTGATAACAAAATTCCATGAAGGACATCCCGTTCTCGAGACGAAGCTTGACCGAATCTTTGGCAAGCAAATAATTTACGGGCACATGCTTGCCGACTTCCGTAATAAAATCCAGGAAACCCCAGGACCCAAACCAGTCGTTGTTGTTGACCATCAACGCTGCGGAAGAATCCCCGGAGTCAAAATCCAGAAACTGCTTTAACTGGGCCTTCTGGCAAGCGATATGATGCTCAATTTGATCCAAAGTCATAACAGATCGCTCCGCGCTGCGTCCGGTGGGATCCCCCACCCTTCCCGTAGCCCCACCCACCAAAGCAAGGGGTCGATGGCCGGCTTGCTGAAAATGAACCAGCAACATAATCGGTACCAAATTACCGATATGCAAGGAATCCGCCGTGGGATCAAAGCCCGCATAAACCGACACCTTTTGGCGGTTCAAAAGTTCATCCAGGCCTGGTACAAAGTCCTGTACCAAACCCCGCTCTTGCAATGACAAGAATAGACCTTTGTCCATACGGGGTCAAAAATACTCATGTAACTTTGCTACCCTCTCTACTACCCCACCATGAAAATTCACAATTTCAGCGCTGGACCTGCAATCCTGCCCCGTTCGGTTATTGAACAAGCCGCTTCGGCCTTGCTCGACTTCAACGGTTCAGGACTTTCTCTGATCGAGGTCTCCCACCGAGACCGCGATTTTGAAGGGGTCATGCACGAAGCTCGAGCCGCGGTCAAACGTTTGCTTGGCCTAGGCGAGGGTTACGAGGTCCTTTATTTGCAAGGAGGGGCCTCTCTTCAATTCGCCATGGTCCCCATGAATCTCTTAAGGCCTGACGGCAAGGCGGCTTACCTAAACACTGGAACTTGGGCTACAAAAGCCATCGAAGAAGCACGCAAGCTTGGGCAGGTGGAGGTGGTGGGAACCTCGGAAGACAAGAATTTCTCGTATATCCCCGACACGTACCGCATTCCTGCGGATGCCGACTATTTCCATATCACCTCCAACAACACCATTTTTGGGACCCAAATTCAAAACTTCCCCGAAAGTCCCGTGCCCCTGGTTTGCGATATGTCCTCGGATATTTTCAGCCGACCGGTACCCGCTGACTCCTTTGGATTAATTTATGCCGGGGCTCAGAAAAACATGGGGCCCGCCGGCACCACCTTGGTCATTGTGCATCGTGACCTGGTAGGCCGTAGCGGTCGCAAGTTGAATGCCATGCTGGACTACGGGGTCCATATCAAAGGAGAGAGCATGTACAATACACCTCCTGTTTTTGCAGTTTATGTCAGTATGCTCACCTTGCAATGGATCGAAGCTCAAGGCGGACTCCAAGCGATGGAAGAACGCAACCGTAACAAAGCCCAATTACTATACCACGAAATTCATCGCAATGCCTTGTTCCGCCCCACGGTCACCGATGATTCGGGTTCCCAGATGAACATCACCTTCGTTTTGAACCATCCTGAACACGAAACAACCTTTGGCACGATGCTCCAAGAGACTGGAATTTCCGGACTCAAAGGTCATCGCTCGGTGGGAGGCTACCGGGCCAGTATTTACAATGCGATGCCCATTGAAAGCGTACAAGCCCTGGTGGAGGTCATGCAGGCTCTCGAACAGCGTTTGGCGTAACTCTT
>VHAW01000155.1 GCA_016872225.1 Sphingomonadales bacterium
GCCAAAACCAATCGACCGTGCAACGTATGCTTGGCTGGGTCCAAGTGAACCTGTATGCGGTACTGTACCTTCTGCTGAAAATAATCCGTTTGAGCAAAAGACGTTAGACCCTTTATTCCAACGAAGAGAACAACAAAAAGTAATTTTCTTAACATATATCTAATTTATCGATGGGGATGATTAATGTGATATTATACAAATTCATTCAAATCCAAAAATATACCTTACGGGACAATGAGGATCCTCCTCGGCGTGCATCAAGTGGCCTCCCAAATGAATTGAAACGGTTGTTTTCATGGTATGATTCCTTTAAATAAAATTGAAATTTTAACGGGATAAAGAGGCCACCGCCTCGGTAAAAGCCAACCATTCCCGGTCCAAATCCGAGAGGATTTCTTGGCCCAGCTCCGTAAGTCGATAATACTTGCGGGGTGGTCCGCTTTTGGATTCCTCCCAGCGGTAATCCAGCCAACCCGCATTCTTCATACGGGTCAGCAGGGGATACAAGGTTCCCTCCACCACCAGCATATCGGCTTTGCGGAGCTCATCCAGCAAATCGCTGGCATAGGCCTCCGCCTGACCCAAAACCCGGAGTATGCAGAGCTCCAGGACGCCTTTGCGCATCTGTGCGCGTACATTTTCCCTGTTCATGGGGCAAATATACGTGGCCTAAGGTACTTTGCAATACCAAGTACTATTTAATATTTTTCACCTTTAAAGGACCTTTCCCCTCGCTATTCACCGCCTTTTGTTCAAAAAATCCTTTGGATAAGGCGTTGAGTGCTGACCAAATGCCAAAGGCAAGACCTAATTTTGGTCAAAACCCTAAACCATTGTCCGATTGGTCTGATTCCTGGGATAACCAGGATGCCGAGATGAAAGAAAGCGTGGAACGCTTCGAACGTATGCTGAATCAGCAGATGACGTGTTTTTTTGATGCGGAGGAGCTCGAACAGTTATTCGATTATTATCAGGACAAGGGCAACATGGCTCATGCCGAAATTGCCCTGGCCAAAGGGATGGAGCAATCTCCTCATCATTCGGGATTAATGCTCCGCAAAGCTCAACTGTTGATTGGTCAAGGCGAGATCCGACAGGCCGAAGAACTGTTGGAAAAAGCACTCAAACAAGACCCGTCCATGGTGGAGTTGCATCTCACCCGCTCTTCCTTGTACGATTACCGCAACCAGACCAACAGAGCCCTGCAACATCTACGCAAAGCAGAACAATTTGCAGATAAAGAACAAATGCCGTCGGTGAACCTCGCCTACGGCATGGTTTTCCTGAATGATGGCCGCCATCGTTCGGCCTTGGATTACCTACAACAATGTGTTGGATTTGATCAAATCGATCAAGAGCACCTGCTCTATGATCTTTGTTATTGTTATCATCAGTTAGAGCTGTTTGACGAAGGAATAATATTTTTTGAACAACAAATTTCAACCAACCCATATTCCGATGCGGCTTGGTACAACCAAGGAGTATTGCTCAACCAGGCAGGCCTTTTTGAAAAGGCTATCGAAGCATTTGATTATGCTTTGATTATACAACCTGCGCTTTCCATGGCCCATTTCAATATGGCCAATACCCTGATTAACCTCGAGAAATTCGAAGATGCCTTGGCCCGCATGATCCTTGCCGTGGAGGCTGAGCCCGAGCATTCGGCTTTTATTAACGGGTTGGGGGTATGTTACGAAAAACTCGGACGCTACTCCGAGGCGTTGCTTCACTACGAGGAAGCCTCTCGAGTCGATCCCTTGCTATCGGATGCCTGGTTTGGGCAAGCCACCTGCAAAGCCTATTTAGAACAATGGCCCACAGCCTTGGCCCTGATCAATAAAGCCATTGAGATCACCGAAGACCACGAAGAGTATTGGTACGAGAAGGCCCGCATCTTGATGGCCTTGGGATGCTTCCGCGATGCCGAAACCTCTCTCAACCAAGCGCTGCGACTGGACGAATCCTTCTGGGAAGCACGTATTCTCAAGATTTCATTATACCTGGCCGAAGATTCCATGGAGCAAGCTATGCAATGCATACAGGATGGCCAAGAGCCGCATCAAGAGGAGGCGGCCTATTTCTTTGAATTATCCGGTTTGCTGTACGCCTTTGATATGCCCGAACTGGTGGAATTGGCGGCAACTTGTCTTCGCTGGGCGTTAGCGATTGATCCCGTTGAGGCACATCATTTGTTAACCTTCTGCCCCGAAGCGCACGAAAATCCTACAATCCTAAGCATCCTGAAAGAAGGCGGTGCGATTCGCTAAGGCTTCCTTCATCTTCCTACCCTTCGCCAATCTGCACTAAGCGTAATGGACCAAGCTCAATCCCCTCATCCCCTCCTGTCTCTGCTAGGAAATCTCCCACAGCGCTCCGCCAAACCGCGTGATGTGGGTCTCACCATGGTGATGGACAAAGGTCTTGCCTATTCGGAGGCCGAATCCTTCCTCGAAAACGCTACCCCCTTCACAGACTTGGTCAAATTTGGATGGTCCACAGGACTGTTCAACCGTCGCTTAAGAGACAAAATCCAATTATACAAGGAAGCAGGTATTCGATGTTATTTGGGTGGCAGCCTCTTTGAGATTTACATGGTTCGCAACAAAGTGGATGAATTCAAGCGCCTAGTGGAGAGCTTGCAATTAGATACCGTGGAAATTTCGGACGGCTCCTTAGACATACCCCACAAACGCAAATGCGAATACATTACTGATTTTAGCCGTGACTTTAGAGTCCTATCCGAAGTAGGCTCCAAAGACGCCGAAAAAATCATCGCCCCATACCGGTGGATAGCTATGATGAAAGCCGAACTGGCTGCCGGATCCGAGCTGGTGATTGCGGAAGCACGGGAAGCAGGTAATGTCGGTATTTTTCGCAGCACAGGAGAAGTACGCTCCGGTCTGGTTGAGGAAATTCTCACACAAATTCCTTCCGAGAAAATCCTGTGGGAGGCACCGAACAAGCCTCAGCAAACTTGGTTTATCAAAATGCAGGGAACCGACGTAAATCTCGGCAACATTCCCCCCGCCGAAGTCATCCCTCTTGAAACGTTGAGACTAGGCCTGCGCAGCGATACCTTTGGGCAATTCTTGAGCAGTTAATGCCATGCCATTAGGCTGCACCAAGATTTTCAGCCTATGATCAAACATTTTATTCTGTACCTAAAAGGCATGGCCATGGGTGCCGCGGATGTGGTGCCTGGGGTTTCCGGTGGGACCATCGCCTTTATTTC
>VHAW01000156.1 GCA_016872225.1 Sphingomonadales bacterium
CATATTTTTTTCATTCATGGACCAAGATCGCACCGAACGCCGCTCCAGAATCCGCAGGGGAATCCGCAAGAAAATTGAGGGCACTGTGGAGCGTCCCCGCTTATCCGTTTTCCGTTCCAATACTGAAATCTATGCACAGATTATCGACGATTTGAACGGCCGTACTTTGGTTGCGGCTTCCACCCGCGAAAAGTCGCTGAAGGACATGAAGGTGCGCCGTGTTGACCAATCCGCTGCTGTTGGCAAATTGTTAGCGGAGAAAGCTCTTGCTGCCGGTGTGACCTCTGTGGTTTTTGATCGTGGTGGTTATCTGTATCATGGAAGAGTCAAAGCCCTTGCAGAAGGTGCTCGTGAAGGCGGTTTACAATTTTAATTCTCTTACCCAAAAATTATGTCAACAACAGATATACGGCGCGTTAAGGCTAGCGAGATTGAACTTAAAGACCGTTTGGTTGCCGTTCAAAGGGTGGCCAAGGTGACCAAAGGAGGGCGTACCTTTTCTTTTTCTGCTATCGTGGTGGTGGGAGATGAGCAGGGAATCGTCGGTTACGGTCTTGGTAAAGCCAAGGAGGTTTCTGAGGCTATTGCCAAAGGCATAGACGATGCCAAGAAATCGCTGATCAAAGTCCCCGTTTACAAGGGGACTATTCCGCACGATGCCGAAGGCAAATTCGGTGGAGGATTGGTTTACATCAAGCCTGCTTCCCACGGAACTGGGGTAATTGCCGGTGGTGCCATGCGTGCTGTTTTGGAAAGCGCAGGGATCACCGATGTACTTGCCAAATCCAAAGGCTCATCCAACCCGCATAACGTGGTCAAGGCTACCATGGCGGCATTGGGTGGCTTAAGGGATCCTCATACTGTTTCTCAACAGCGTTCGGTTCCAATTTCCAAGGTATTCAACGGTTAATCCCTGAATTTTTATCGACGAACCGCTAACAGAATCCATTGAACATTCAAACAAGACCTATCCCCCTTTTTAGACTTTATTCCGAACAGATTATGGCCATCTATCAAATCACTCAAGTCAAAAGCGCAATTGGCAGAACAGAGCGTCAAAAACGCACTCTGATCGCGTTGGGGCTTAAAAAGAACCAAACATCGGTCCGTCACGAAGGCACCCCTCAGGTGCTCGGTATGCTGGCCAAAGTTCAACATCTGATTAAAATCGAGGAGATTTAAGTATGGACCTAAGCAAATTGATGCCTGCAGAAGGCAGCGTACACAAAACCAAACGCATTGGCCGGGGTGAGGGCTCCGGTAGAGGCGGTACTTCCACAAAGGGCCACAAAGGCGCTCAAGCCCGCACGGGTTATTCGTCCAAACCCGGATTTGAAGGTGGTCAAATGCCGCTCAAATTACGTGTTCCCAAGTTCGGTTTCAAAAGCCGTAACCGTGTGGAGTATATCGCTGTGAATTTGGACCAGTTGCAAACGCTGAGCGAGGAACATGGAGTTAGCGTGATGAACCCTGCCTTTTTTGCAGAACATGGCTTTGGTGCGGCAAGAGAAAGCCGAATTAAAATCCTTGGTCGTGGCGAATTGAATAAAGCCCTCCAAGTGGAAGCCCATGCCTTCAGTGCATCAGCCAAAGCTAGGATTGAGGCCGCAGGAGGTTCAGTTACTGCTTTAGGAGCCTAGATTAAATTAAGGACATGAACAAGTTAATCCAAACCATTAGAAACATCTTCCGAATCGAGGAACTTAAGGATAGAATCCTTTTGACCTTCGGTTTGTTGTTGGTTTACCGACTTGGTTCCTACGTGGTTTTGCCAGGCGTTGACCCGGTTATGTTGGAACGAATGAATCCGACCGGTGGATCTGCGGGTTTGACGGGATTGATTGACCTTTTTGCGGGTGGAGCCTTTTCAAGGGCTTCCATTTTTGCTTTGGGTATTATGCCGTATATCTCAGCATCCATTGTGGTTCAGCTTATGGGCATGGTCATTCCCTCCTTTCAGAAAATGATGAAAGAGGGCGAAAGTGGTCGTAACAAAATCAATCAAATTACCCGTTACCTAACCATTGCAGTCACGGCTGCCCAGGCTTTTGGCTTCCTGATCAACCTCAAAGCACAATCCCTGGAAGCCATTATTTTGCGAAGCGGAGACACCCTCGATTTTTCATTTGTTTTGTCCACTGTGGTGGTTCTTACGGCTGGCACCATGTTTGTGATGTGGCTTGGTGAGAAAATTACCGACAAAGGTTTAGGGAACGGAACCTCTCTGATCATTATGGTGGGCATTATTGCCCAACTCCCTGACGCTTTGATTGCCGAATTCCAATTCCGTTCGGGTTCAGGTGGCGGCGGTTTGATTCCTTTCTTGGTTGAAATCGCATTGCTTGCAGTCGTGGTCGGTCTAACTATTCTTCTTGTTCAAGGAACCCGGAAAATCCCATTGCAGGTGGCTAAAAGGGTGGTGGGTAACCGTATTTACGGTGGTCAGCGTCAGCATGTTCCTATCAAGGTGAATGCCGCAGGGGTTATGCCGATCATTTTTGCCCAAGCGATTATGTTCCTGCCCACAACCATTGCACAGTTTTTCCCGGACTCGGATTTCAGTGCCGGGGTTATGGCGGCTTTCGTCGATTATACAGGAGTTACTTACAATGTTGTTTTGGCCCTGCTCATCGTAGTCTTTACCTATTTCTACACTTCTCTCTCGGTCAACGCCAATCAAATGTCCGAGGATCTCAAAAGAAACGGGGCATTCATCCCCGGTGTGAAACCAGGACGTAGCACAGCCGATTATATCGATGACGTGTTGGCCCGTATCACCTTGCCCGGCTCTTTGTTTTTAGCGGGTGTTGCCATTCTGCCAGCCATTGCGATTATTCTCGGTGTCAATTCTCAGTTTGCGCAATTTTACGGAGGCACTTCCCTTTTGATTCTTGTCGGTGTTATCCTGGATAGTTTGGCTCAGATTGAGACCCATTTGTTGAATCGTCATTACGATGGTCTGATGAAATCGGGTCGCATCAAAGGCCGATCGAACAACATCATGGAGGGTCCCCGCGCATAATTTAACCCATGGCCAAGCAAACCTCAATCAAACAAGATGGTACCATATTGGAAGCTTTGTCCAATGCTATGTTCCGGGTGGAGCTTGAAAATGGTCATGTCATCATCTGCCATATTTCCGGTAAAATGAGAATGCACTACATCAAAATTCTACCCGGCGACAAAGTGCAGGTGGAAATGTCTC
>VHAW01000157.1 GCA_016872225.1 Sphingomonadales bacterium
TTTTGTTTGTGACAAAAACTGCTAAAAAGCTACCTATCAGGTTCAATTTTTACTATTGGACTAATGAATCCGAAAACCAAAAGACGGATTCCCCGGGCTTATACATTCTGTATTTCTCGCGCGCTAATCTTTCGAGAAGGAGGGTATCCGATTCAAGGGCTGCCTTTTCGTGATTCATGAGCTGAATCGATGAATCATAATACCGTTGCTTTTCCTGTAATTCGTTCAAGTCTTCGATCACCTCCCTTTGTCCCCAATAATGATAATCATCCAGGAAAACCAGCCACACCACAAAGGCCAGTCCTACCAAGATAAAACGATTAAGCAGTATTCTTTTCAGGAGGTTCAAATTCTAATATTAGAATTAGACAAGTATTAATCCGTGGGGGTATGCAAAACGGCGAAACTTCAATACTCCTTCCCTAGGCCGGACGAAAATTGAAAGAACCAGCTCCAAAAAGGGCTGAATCTCCAAGTTCCTCCTCAATACGGAGAAGTTGGTTGTATTTGGCCATTCGGTCAGAGCGAGATGCTGATCCGGTTTTAATTTGTCCCGTTCGGAATCCTACGGCCAAATCTGCAATGGTACTGTCCTCTGTTTCCCCGGATCGATGACTCATGATACTGGAGTATGATGCCAAGGTGGCTGCTTGAACGGTTTCCATTGTTTCGGTGAGCGTGCCTATTTGGTTAACCTTTACCAAAATAGAGTTGGCCACACCGGATTCAATTCCCTTTCGAAGTCTTTTGGTGTTGGTCACGAACAAATCATCCCCTACGAGCTGTACCTTTTTTCCTATTCTGGATGTCAATGCCGCCCAACCCTTCCAATCATCCTCGGCCAGGCCATCTTCAATCGAGCAAATTGGATACTTTTCGCACCAATTTGCCCAAAAGTCAACCAAAGCAGAAGAGTCCATAGTCTCACCGCCTGATTTATGTAGCCGGTACATGCCCGTTTCTGTATCGTACATTTCCGTACAAGCTGCATCCAAGGCAATAGCGATTTGACTTCCCGGAACATATCCTGCTGCCTCAATGGCTCTCAATACAAGTTCCAAGGCTTCGGTATTGTTACGAATATTAGGGGCAAAACCACCTTCATCCCCCACATTAGTGGAAAGGCCCTGGCTATGCAACACCTTTTTGAGATGATGAAACACTTCCGTTCCCATCCGCAAAGCCTCAGAGAATGTAGAAGCCCCCAAAGGCATGACCATAAATTCCTGAAAATCAATGCCATTATCAGCGTGTGCCCCGCCATTCAAGATGTTCATCATGGGTACGGGGAGGAGGTTTCCCTGAATACCTCCCACATAACGGTACAAAGGCATCCCTAACGATGCAGAGGCCGCCCGAGCACAAGCCAAAGAAACACCAAGAATGGCGTTCGCTCCCATCCTGGACTTATTCCCCGTTCCATCCAATTCAATCATCAATCGGTCAATGGACTGTTGCTCGTACACGGAAATACCCTCCAATTCTGGAGCGATGATTTCATTGACATTCTCCACAGCTTTGAGAACGCCTTTACCCATGTAAACGGATGAATCTCCATCCCTTAACTCTACTGCTTCGTGCATTCCTGTGGATGCACCTGATGGTACCGCTGCCCTACCAGTACATCCGTCGGATGTAATAACATCCACTTCGATGGTTGGATTTCCTCGAGAATCCAAAATTTGTCTAGCGTAAATATCTTCGACTATTGGCATGATGTGTTAGGTTGAATTTGTTATGAACTAATTCGGTCATTCTGCATGATCCTTACGAAATCATCAAAGAGGTACAACGAATCGTGCGGTCCCGGATTGGCTTCTGGATGGTATTGAACCGAGAATGTAGGGCGATCTTTCCATGCAAGTCCCTCAACCGTATGGTCATTAAGATTAATGTGGGTAAGTTCAACGGCTGGATGATCCGATAATGCATCCATCTTAACAGCAAAGCCGTGGTTCTGTGCGGTGATTTCAGAGCGATTCCGACGAAGGTTCCGAACAGGGTGGTTGGAGCCTCGATGGCCATTATGCATTTTGAAGGTTTCCAAACCCGCAGCACGTGCCAAAAGTTGGTGGCCCAAACATATGCCAAAAACAGGGAGCCGATCAACCAATTCCCTCACAACTTGAACCTCCGCATTCATGGCCGAAGGATCGCCAGGACCATTGGACAGCATTACGCCATCAGGCTTAAAGTCCAAAACTTGTTCCACAGTCGATGACGAAGGAAAAATCATCAATTCACAATTTCGGTAACGTAAATGTTGTAATATATTTCGCTTAACACCGTAATCCATTACCGCTACCCTTCGCAATGGCGTCTGAGCGTCAGTGGTCTGCGTTGCCTCAGGCGATAACCGATAAGCCATTGGCGTACTCACTTGTGGAGCTAAATTTAACCCAGCCATTTCAGGAAGGACTTTCAAAGCTTGATTTCCAAGTTCCAAACGATCCAAACCTGCTGAAGCCGATACCAACACGGCATTCATGGCCCCTCGACTACGAATATGCCGAACCAGCGCCCGGGTATCTATGCCTTCAATGCCCATGACCCCTTGGCCTGCCATATACTCGCCAAGTGAGGAGTCTGCCATCAGCCTTGAATGTTTATTCAAAAAGTTTCGGACAATCACCCCACTAATCTGCACTTCTGCAGATTCCGTATCCGAGGCAAACGCCCCATAATTTCCCAAATGAACAAAATTGTGAATTAACAATTGCCCCTTGTAGGAGGGGTCCGTAAACATCTCTTGGTAACCGGTCATCCCGGTATTGAAACAGAGTTCTCCGCCACTGATTCCTTTATCTGAACCAATGATTTTGCCCTCAAAAAACGTCCCATCAGCCAGCACAAGGGTTCCAGGCGAAGAGAAATGAAGAGCCATAGCGTGGTCAAAAATACGCCTAAAGGGATACAACAAATCTCCCACCCCCCTAGAGGCGAATGAAATGTTGAAAGATAATCAGAAACAAGGGAGAACTAAGGAAAGCGGCGGTTATGCCTACTTTTCTTCCTCGTCCGCTTTAGCGCCTTCGGTCAATTCGGTCGATTCGGAGGTTCCTGCGTCAGCAGCTTCAGCGAATTCCCCTTCAACAGGAGACTCTTCCACAACACTAACATCTTCGCTAAAGGCTGAAGTTTCTGCCGATTCAGTTTCTACAAAGGACAGTTCC
>VHAW01000158.1 GCA_016872225.1 Sphingomonadales bacterium
CCTTCCAATTTTGGCGATCCGCCAAGTTTTTGCCCTTAGACATCCGATTCCAATCCTCCGCAAGATTCCCCAAAATCCTCTTCATCTGTACAGTCTCAAGGCTATGACGGGGATTATAGCCCATTCCCTTGAGAGATTCTTGAGCAAGACTGTCCCTAGAATCAAAAGCAAGGCTGTCCTTGGATCCTTGAGAGAATCCATTGGTATACACAAATACCAAAACAGCCGCCCAAAGAACCTTCAAACCATTGTTAAACAAACTTATCATATCCAAAAATACAATTTCCAAGGCCCATTGTTCTGTCCAATCCGTTTAGGTTCTTGAAAACCTAACGAATACAACGAGCCACCGAAGACGACCCCGCGTACGCATGAAAACAGGGAGGATGGATGTGGGCGCACACGGATTCGAACCGCGGACCCTCTGCTTGTAAGGCA
Organism: Sphingomonadales bacterium; assembly: GCA_016872225.1. Taxonomy (GTDB): domain Bacteria; phylum Bacteroidota; class Bacteroidia; order UBA7662; family UBA7662; genus SYHX01. The sequence goes on from VHAW01000158.1 coordinate 439, forward strand.
GATGCTCTGAACCAGCTGAGCTATGCGCCCTTGATGGCAAAAATTCAGGAAAGTCTTGAGGCTCCTAACGGGCAAGATTTCCATTTTGCGTTCAAAGGATAGCAAATATAGGGCCAATTAAGGCGTTATCACCTTTGCTCTGCCCTTTCTTGTCGGGCTACGCTTTAATTTCAGCCCACCATGCGCTCCATCTATTACCAAAACAGCCGCTGGAAATTCGTTCTGCTCTTGGTCGCCCTGATCATTGGCGGGCTTTCGCTCTACTATACCAACCGTATGGTCGAAAGCGTTCGCAAACAAGAACGCAAAAATATGGAATTATGGGCCAATGCCACCAAGGCCCTTAGCCTAAGCGGAGAGGTTGACGCGAGCCTCGAGGTGCTGGTGCAAATCATAGAAGCCAACGACAATATTCCAGTAATTCTCACCGATTCGAAGAGAGCCATTCTTTCCTATAACAATATAAATGATAAAAAGGCTGCAAGGCGAGAATATTTAGAAGACCTGATTCTGAAAATGGAAACCCAGCACCCTCCCATTATCATCCAAGCCGGTCCTGGCAACACGAATTACATTTTCTATTCGGACTCCCTCCTGCTGTACCAACTTCGCTACTATCCTCTGTTCCAGCTTTTGGTAATTTGTATCTTCTTAGCGATTGCGTATACCGCATTCAATACAAGTCGTCGTTATGAACAAGATTTCTTGTGGATGGGTATGGCCAAAGAAACAGCCCATCAATTAGGCACCCCCATTTCTTCCCTGATGGCCCTGCACGCCCAAATGGAATCCATAAATGCGCAATCCTCTTCCAATCCTCAGGAAGAACTTTGGCTGAACACCTTTGCTAAAGACCTTCAGCGGCTTGAGAATATTACCGAACGATTCTCTAAAATTGGCTCAACTCCTGTATTGGAAAGACTTTCCATGGTAGATACTCTGGACAATAGCCTTGAATATCTCAAAGCCAGAACACCTACCAACATTATATTTACCAAAGACGTTCTGCCTGGTCTACCCCCTATTCCTCACAACCGTGCCCTTATGGAATGGGTCATCGAGAATCTGGTCAAAAACGCAGTGAACGCCATGCCCAATGGAGGGCGTTTACATTGCCATTTATTCAAACAAAGGCAGCATCTTGTCCTTGATGTGAGCGATTCCGGGACTGGAATACCCCGATCGCGGCATCAACTTGTCTTTAAGCCAGGAATCTCCACGCGTCGGCGCGGTTGGGGCCTTGGTTTGACGTTGGCACGTCGTATCGTGGAATTAAATCACCATGGAAGCATTCGAGTTTGGCATTCCGAGCCCCACAAAGGAACCACTTTCCGTATTCGCTTGCCCCTCGAAGGATTCCGAGGCAATGGCTTCCTAAGCATCTTCTTCAAAAAGTTTTTCTTGGGAGAATCTTCTACAAGTCATGGATTGCGCACATGGATGGTCACAGCGCTTGTTACTACATTTTCATTCCAAAGTCCCCACGCTCATTCGACTGAACATAGATTCCTTTCGGCCGAACACAAATTTCATTCGGCTAACAATAGATTCTTATCCACCGAAAATGAATTTACCGAGACTAAGCTCAACTTTCCGAATAACCAACGATCCATGAAGCAGCAACCCTGGAAAAAGCCTTTGTGGCAGGTCCATACCGTTTATGGTCTTTACAGGGCTGGTGGAGATTTGAGGGATCGATTTGGGCCATCATCCATCGTTGGCCTTGAATTGCAGCGACAGTCACCGGACCAGGGGTGGATTGGGAGCCTACGAGGCGGACATCTCTTTGGCGCTGAGGTGAAAGAAACTTCCATTTTTGGGCCCATAGCCACGGCAAGCGGGGATATTATCACCGCCAACGGGGTCTTTGAGGATTACCGACTGCGGCAATTTGGTTGGTTTGTGGAGGGGAGGTTGGGTAAAATCATCTTCCCCCTTGGCCCCCACGGCTCCGGGATCCGTCTGGATATGGGATTCGGAATGTTGCAACACAAAATTTGGATCGAAACCCCAAACAACAATTCCCCTCAATTAAGCAGTGCCTACAAGCGTGGATACGACAGGCTTTGTGATGGGTTAAGCCTAAGCCAAAGTATAAGTTACCATTATTTGGCTGCGGATCGTCGTATCAATTTCCAGGTCGGCATAGACCTGATCCAAGCCTTTACCCGAGAGCGCCGTACCGTGCGTTACGATACCGGATTACCTGCCCACAGTGCACGCCGGGATATGTTAAGCGGGTTGAGGATTTCGTGGATATTACCAATCTACGAAAGAAGTGAAAAAACTGAACTTTATTTCGATTGATGTTGAAGGTCCTTGCTTGGTACGAAGACGCTTATTCTCTTGTTATTCGCCTATATTCCAATCTTGTGGGCTTGGCAGCTATCTTGGGGCATCGTCGGGCTGCCGCCTTAATCCAAGGCCGCAGGCATACCCGACAATACCTTCTCAAACCTGCGACAACCCAGGGCTATGTGTGGTTCCATGCATCCTCTGCAGGAGAACTGGAGCAGGCCTTGCCTTTGATGCAGGCCTGGAGAGAAAAATATCCAGAAGACCCCCTTCTTCTGAGCCTGTATTCCCCATCAGCTTACGGCGTGGGCCACTGCCCACCCGAAGCCGATTTATGCCTC
>VHAW01000159.1 GCA_016872225.1 Sphingomonadales bacterium
AATTGATGTGTGGTTTGATTCAGGAGCGATGCCTTATGCCCAAAACCATTTCTTTTTTGGTAAGGATTCGAACCAGGAGTCATGCTGGCCATCGGCATTTCCAGCGGATTTCATTGCCGAAGGAGTGGACCAAACCCGGGGTTGGTTTTTCACATTGCACGCGATTGCGGTGATGTTGTTCGATAGTGTGGCTTTCCGGTCGGTGATTTCGAACGGCCTGGTTCTTGATAAAGACGGCAACAAAATGTCCAAGCGTTTGGGCAACACCGTGGATCCATACCAAATGTTAGGACAATACGGGGCCGATGCTCTACGCTGGTACATGATTAGCAATGCGCCACCTTGGGATAACTTGAAATTTGATCCAAAAGGTGTGGAGGAAGTCCAACGGAAATTTTTTGGTACCCTGTATAACACCTACCAGTTCTGGGCATTGTACGCGAATCTGGATGGATTTAACGCTGTACAGAGCCTTGCTCCTTCCCCTTCGAATTCAGCTGTGGAGCTGGATCGATGGATTCTTTCGATGTTGAATTCCTTGGTGAAAGTGGTGAATGCGGCCTATACGGAAATGGAGCCCACTCGTGCGGCGCGGGCTATTCAAGACTTCATCGATCTGCATCTTAGCAATTGGTATGTTCGTTTGAGCCGTAGGCGATTCTGGAAGGATGGTTTAAGTGAGGATAAGGCTACGGCCTTTCATACGTTGCATCAATGTTTGCTGACGGTTGCTCACCTTATGGCGCCGTTGGCCCCTTTCTATGCCGATGTATTGTATCGTGATTTGTTAGGTCTGAATCCTCAAAATACTTCGGCATCACCCGAGGTATTCCCTATTTCGGTTCATCTTTCCCGTATGCCCCAACCGGATCCGGCCCAAATCTTGGCCGATTTGGAAGGCAGAATGCAGTGGACCCAAGGGGTATGTTCCTTGGCCCTTTCCTTGCGTAAAAAAGCGGGCATAAGGGTTAGGCAGCCCTTGTCGCGATTGGGTTTGATTCTGCCCGCCGGTTATTCCGAAGAGGATTTGGCCAGCATGCTCGAATTGATTCGTTCGGAAATCAACATCAAAACAGTGGTATGGGCTGGAGGAGATGCGTTCCGCATTCACCGCAAGGTGCGGCCTAATTTCCGTCGGCTTGGACCACGATATCCCACGGTGATTCAGAAATTGAGTCTAACCCTTCAGGCTATCCCTTCGGAACAGGTTGAGGAATTTTTGCGCACAGGCTCTTTCGATCTGGAGGTGGACGGGGTTCTTTGTCGCTTGGAAACCGATGATTTGGAGGTGCTTACCCAAGATATTGCGGGTTGGGAGGTGGTCAGTGAAGGGGCGATCACCGTGGCGCTCGATACCACCATCACCTCCGAATTAGAGCGAGAGGGCCTTGCCCGTGAATTGATTAACCGTGTACAGAAACAACGCAAAGACATGGGATTGGAATTATCCGATCGCATTGTGCTGCATTGGGAACCTGTTGACGGGATGGTGGAGGTGATGGATGGATTTGGGGCCTACATTGCCGGGGAGGTCCTTGCCGAAAGCCTGTAGCGCCTATACCAACACCGAGAAACCTCCTTCCAGGTGGATTTAGAGGGGTTGATGATGCAAATTGATGTGGAAAAAGTGGATAAGTAGACTTTGATTTTTATTTCAAAAATCACCTTTCTTATCTAGCTTCCATGTTTATTTTTGCCACCCCCAAGGGGCTGCCCTTGGGATCGAGAATTTCTTAATTTGAATACTATGGAGAATCCTAATAAAACCCGGTACAGTGACGAGGAATTGAATGATTTTCGTATTTTAATTCTCGAGAAATTGGAGACTGCTCGAGCGGAATTCCGTTATCACCAAGAGCAGCTTATGCATGTGAATGACAATGGTACTGACGATACTTCTAATTCATATGTTACGCTCGAAGAAGGGTCTTTGACCCTGGAGAAGGAACAGCATTCCCAGCAGGCCTCTCGTCAGCGCAAGTTTATTGATCACCTAGAAAGTGCTTTGATTCGCATCGAAAATAAAACCTACGGTATTTGCCGCGAAACTGGGAAGCTGATTCAAAAGGAACGTTTGATGGCGGTGCCACATGCGACCTTGTCAATGGAAGCTAAACTCAAGCAATAGAGGAGTGAACCGCCTGAAGCTAGCGGCTTGGGTTGCCTTGATCTTGCTTGTCTTGGATCAGTCCTCCAAACTGTGGGTTGCTACCCAAATGGCCCCTGGGGAATCCTACGAAGTCCTCGGCCGATATTTTCAAATTTTCTATATCGAAAATAACGGAATGGCTTTTGGTTTGGAATGGGGTGGACGTACCGGTAAATTTTTGTTGACTATGTTTAGGTTGGTGGCGGTGTTGGGATTGGGGTTTTATTTCTGTCGCATGATTCAATCCCGGCAAACGACCAAAGCGGGAACGGTGGCCTTTGCCTTAATTTGGTCGGGAGCCTGCGGAAACGTTGTGGACTCTTTGTTCTACGGCCCTTTATTTGGGTACGAGACTTTCTTTTACGGCAGGGTGGTGGATATGTTGTATTTTCCTTTATACCAAGGATTTCTGCCGTCATGGATTCCGATCTGGGGGGGCGAGTATTGGGAATTCTTTCGACCGGTTTTCAATTTGGCCGATTCCGCGATTTCGGTGGGGGTGGGCATGAGTCTGCTTTTCTACAAGCGTCTTTTTGTGTCGTTAACGGATATAGAAACGTCCGAGGCGTAGTCCATAGGGGTAAAGAATTGTTAATTATTTTGTTTAAATTTGAATGATGTACAAATTAAATTTACATTGCGAAAGTTTCAGGCCCAGTCTGATGCTTTTTGTTGGCTTGTTCTTGTTGAATCTAAGCTCTTGCAATTCACCCAAGAAATTTACAAGCAGGGGGGATGAATTGGCCATTGCCGGGATGCACGAAGAGGCCAGCATGCAATACATGAGGGCTTTGCGTTCTAAGCCAACTTATGTCAATGCTCGGGTTGGCCTCCAAAAAGCAGGCCAGAAACATCTAGACGCTCTGTTGGTCAAGTTCGATCGTCTGCACGGAGAGAGGCAGCATTACGACGCGGTG
>VHAW01000160.1 GCA_016872225.1 Sphingomonadales bacterium
AACAAGGTTTTTGGTTTGGTTCATTCTTAACCTGACGGTCTTGTACGCCCAGCAACCCACAACAAGTGGCGTTGATGCGTGCGGGACGGGTGCTGCTCCTGCTTCGGTTCTGGAATACATCGAAGGATTGCGCAGGGATGGTATTCTGGATGTGGAGATTAGGACGGAGAATGCGCTGCCGGTGATTTACTTGCCGATGCAAATTCATTTGTTAGCGTATAACAACGGCGCAGGTTGCTACCCCTTGTCCACGTTCACAACGGTCTTGTGCGAATTGAACCAAAAGTTCAGAACAACGGGCATACAATTTTACTGGAAAGGGCAACCCAATTACATCAACAATTCAGCATGGTATAATCTGCCGAATTTCTCGGTGGTGGATCAAATCAATACGCAATACAATGTTGCGGGGAGTATCAACGTGTATTTTCTGAGTTTGTCGGCCATGTCGCTCTGCGGCTTTGCTTATTACCCGGGGACCGGATCTCCTGCGCAGACCAACCGCCAAGGCGCCATTTACATGGCCTTGGGTTGCTCCAACCCGGGGAATTCGACCTTTGCCCACGAAATGGGGCATTTTCTGAGCCTCCCTCATCCTTTTGACCAAACCTCTGGAAATCCTCAGGCCACTTCGGCCGAGCGGGTGACTCGCAATCCCAACGAGGTTGCACCCCGGTTGCCCTCGAATTGCGTTACGGCCGGGGATCGATTCTGCGATACACCGGCGGATTTCAGGGATGCCCGTTGGAACTGTCCCAACGGAGGGGGCAGTGCCCTGGACATTAACGGGGATTTGTTTCAGCCGCTGGGGAGGTTGTTCATGAGTTATGCCAACGATGCCTGCCAGGATTCTTTCACGGTGGAGCAGAAGGCGGCCATGCGGTCCACAGTAACCGCGACGGGACCTCGATCTTACTTGCTCACACCGCCCATGCCCATCTACGATACCGTGGTGGGAACACCTGCAATGTACGAGCCGTTGAATCTAACCTACGGGTTGCCGGTGAATTACCTCCGCTTCCGTTGGGGTTCGGTGCCGGGAGCGACGCAGTATGTGTTACGAATTCGCTGGTTCACCACCCCGGCCCAGGAATTTCTGGTCACTGATACGCAGTTCCTGTACACCGGTGGAGGGCAATTGATCAGTAACAAGGTGTATCGTTGGTCGGTTCAGGCGTTGAATCCGAGGTCGGTTTGCGCACCTTTCTCTACGGAATGGTTTTTTGGGACGGCGTCCTCGGCGGTGCATCTCGGCTCTGCCGTGAAATGTCCCGGGGATACGGTCCAATTAGAAGTGCTGCACAGCGATTTGACCGGGGTCCAAAGCGGAAGGCTCAAGCTCGACCTGCCGGCTGGGATGATGCGGTATTCCAGTTTTCAGGCGGTGAATCTTCAGGCAGCGGGTTTGCAGGTTACGGCCTACCCATCGGGAACTTCGGGGTCTTTGTACACGGATTCTTTGGTCATCGCATGGAACAATTCTTCGGCGGTGAATTGGACGGGGGGGCCTTTGCTGATGTTGCGTTTGGTGTTACCAGGGGGGGTCAATTGGCCTACGGCGGGGTTGCAGCCGGCTTGGGACACTCTTACCGGGAACTGCAGGATTAACGGAAGCGGGGGTCAGCGCTTATCGGTGATATACTTTTCTGGTCAGATTACCGCCGGCACCTGTAATGCTCTAGCGGGGAGGCTTATTTACGATAACAATGTCCAAACACCGATGGCGGGAACCACGGTGAGGGTGCGTGATTCTTTCCAGGCCTTGGCGGGAACCACTGTTTGTGATTCCAGTGGTGCCTTTGGATGGAACAGTCTGCCCGCGACTACGTTGACCCCCGAATGGGCCTATACGGCGAGTTGGGGTGGAGTCAATGCCACCGATGCCTTGCTGGTAAGCCGCGCCTTTGCGAACCTCATGACCTTGACGGGACTAAGGGCTGTGGCGGCGGATGTCAATGCCAATGGGTTCATCAACAATACGGACGCTCTGTTGATTTCACGAAGGGGCTCAGGCCTAGGCGGAGCTTTTGCGGGCGGGGATTGGGTTCAAGACAATACCGGTCCTTGGTTGGCCAATATCCCAGGGGTACCGGGCCTCGTGCGGACCCTCTGCAAAGGCGATGTGAATGGATCCTATACCCCGGTACCTGGTCCTTGAAGTAAATTCATTGGATTTGACTTTGCTCATTGGCAATGGTCTATGGAAGGTATTCTTACCTTTGGTTTATTATGAAAAATTTAGAAAAATTCTTGGAGGGGCCAAAGAGAGGATTTCCGTTGGCTCTAAGTCCTATTTTATTCGTATTGATGTGGGTTATGGGAGGGTTTTATTCCATCCGGGCTCAGAATCTGCCCTCCGAGTGGTGGTGGTCCGCAGACGGTAGGACCCTGTACACCGGGGGTAAACCGGATGCGGGCTTTTACCATCCGGACAGCATCCGCAGGGTGGACCTTGCCTTCCCTCAGGCCAACTATTGGACCTTGTTGGGGCAGAATTATACCAGTGAAACCAATTTGCTGGCAACTATGTCGTTGGGAACCCAGGTTTTGGACAGTGTTGGGGTGCGCTTCCGGGGGAATACGTCCTATACGACTATCAGCAGTTCCCAGAAAAAGTCCTTTGGGATCGAGACCGATTGGCTGCGCCCCAACCAGGATTTGATGGGTTTCCGTAACTTCAAATTCAACAATGCGCACGGGGATGCCACCTTCATGAGGGAGGTGCTGTACAACCAAACGGCACGTCGTCATACTCCCATTGCCAAGGGTAATTTTGTTCGCTTGTTCTTGAACGGTCAGGATTGGGGATTGTATTGCAATGTTCAGGATGTAGATAAGGAATTTTTAGAGGATTGGTTTCTCAGTAACGATGGTCCTCGATTCCGAGCTACAACCGGTGTCAGCGGCGGAGGAGGGGGACCGGGTGGTCAATGGGGCGATGGTACGGCGGGCATGAACTTCCTGGGGTTGGATACGAATTTGTACAAGACCTATTACAGCCTTAAATCCAGTGATATTCCCCATACATGGGCAGCCTTGGTCAAGGCTTGCCAG
>VHAW01000161.1 GCA_016872225.1 Sphingomonadales bacterium
TCAAGCGTTAATGACATGATGAATCGATGGAAGCATTGGGGTAGTTGGGGAAAGAGATTAGCCTGTATTGGCATGGTCTTGGCGATGGGATGCAGCGAACCAGGCCCTGGTGAAGGGGGGTATGCCTCGATTCAAGGAGTGGTGATGGTGGAAGATTGGAATTCGACATTTACCACGATTTTGTCGCGCTATCCCGCCATGGATGAACGGATATATTTGGTATGTTTCACTAGTATTGATAGTTTGAGTGTTGACCCTATTCCTGTCACCGATGTGCGGACCGTGTACAACGGGGCCTACCGTTTCCCCTACCTTCATACGGGGCGCTACCGGGTGTACACCTATTCGGATCGGTTTCCAACCTCGGGCAATACTTCCAACCAGGAACCGGTATGGCGGGACGTGGAAATCCAATCCCGTAGAGAGCAAGTGCAGGTGGATACCATCTGGATCAAGAAATAGTTTGTCGACTCGGTATGCAAGCCATTGATATTAGGGATCTTCCGGTGCAGTCGGGGTTGATGAAGCGATTTGACCGCAAATTCCTATGCTCCGTATCCCAATTGGATGCTCTTTTGGATCAGCTTGATGCGACTCATTGTTATGTTAATGTGGGGGGGGAACGTTATCATATTTATGAAAACGAATACTGGGATTTACCGTCGAAAGTCTTTTACCACGACCATCGCAGGGGGATTCCTCGGCGTCTTAAATTCCGTCGAAGGACCTACCGAACTAATGGTTTGTCATTTTGGGAGCTTAAGGTCAAGCATCCCCGTGGTTACCAAGACAAGCGTCGAATCCCGGTAGAGGGCCAAGAGGTTGATGGGGTCGTGGATTCAATGCAGGCTAACCGTGTATTTGGTCATTTGTTGGGGGATAATCGCCTGAAACATCAGATCAAAGGAGGGTTGGAACCGTCCATGAAAATTACTTACCAAAGGATGACGCTATGGGGTTCTCAAACTAAGACAAGGTTGACGGTGGATACTCAATTGCAGGCGTGGATGGATGGCTTGCGGATTGAATTTCCGGGTTGGTCTCTGGTAGAGCTCAAGCAGGCACGGAGAGAACGGCATGCTTTGGATACGTTGGCGGCTCAAGGTGTACTCAAGCCTTGTTCATTCAGCAAATACCATCGAACTATGCAAATTTGGGAAGGCCTAAGTGATCGTTATCGGGACGGATCTTCCGAGATGAATCGTTACGGGACGTGGGTAGGTCAGCATTACGAGATCAAGCAGGATAAAATATATTAAAATGTCAAATATGTTGTTGAATGATTTATTCGTACGATTAGCCATGGACTTGATTGCAGTTTGGGTCATGGTCCGGGTTATTTATTTCAGTGTTTACCGCACGAGGGATTTGTTTTTTACCTTGATAATTACGAACCTGGTGATTTTTTTGCTTTCTTACAGCCTGAACGGATCCAAATTTTCGTTAGGAGCGGCCTTTGGGTTGTTTGTCGTTTTTGGGATGTTGCGATTTAGAACCGAAGATATTTCTATCAAGGATATGACCTACTTATTCTTGGCAATTGCCTTTGGCGTTTTCTCGGCCGTAGCACAGATGCTTTGGTGGACGCAGGCTTTGGTTATGGGAGGTGTTTTGGGGATAACAGCTTTGTTAGAGAGCAATTTGTTGTACCGCCGCGAATCAGTGAAGACCGTTTTGTACGATAAACCGGAGATGCTTCATGCGGTATCGAATCAAGAAGTTATCAATGATTTGCGGGCTCGTACAGGGTTGGCGGTTCATCGTTTTCAAGTGGTGCGCGTGGATTTGTTGCGGGATACCGTTCAACTCAAAGTGTATTACTTTGAATGAGTACGATGTTACGGATTTGGGGGATTTCTCTGTTTGGTGGGCTGTTAAATGTGGGTTCCGTGCTGGCACAAGGAAGCCCTGCGGTTTGGTTACAGGGGAATTACGGATTATTTCGCTATGCAGGATGGAACATCGCCTTGGAGCCAGAGCTTCGCATCCAAAGCAACCGAAGTCAAGGGACGCATGCATGGTGGGATGGTCGACGCTATTGGTATGCGGAGCGCCTGCAGGTGGATTTGAAAGGGGATTATCGGCACAAATGGAAAATCACAGAGGGGGTGATATGGGGCACCTTGGGGGGAGGCACACGATTGGCTTGGCGTAATCTTCCGATATGGACCGATCTGCGGCCACGGGTTTTTGCGGATGCTAAGATCTCTTTTCAATGGAAGCGCTGGAGCACGATGTATCGCCTTCGATGGCAGCAACAATTTTCTGATTTCGGGGGTATCGCTGGGGCTGAACCTTTGAATTCCTATGGCAGGCATAAATTTGCTTTGGAATACAAGTGGGCCAAGGGACGCTCCTTGGAATGGGGCGAGGAATGGTGGGTGCCTGTTCCCGGGAAGGTTGAAGGAATAGGAGCCTGGGGTTTAGGCAATTATGACCATCGACGAAGCACGATTACGGCGCAATTCCGACACCAAGGGCAGGTTTGGTCCATTGGCTTGGGTTGGGATAGGGATCGGTTCAGCCCCGAGGGGCTAGGGACTCAGTATTTGTTGCGTTTGGGCCATCAATGGGGGCCATTGAAGTCGTTTGAAAAGAATGCAGGAGGCCAATAGCCGTCAGGCCGATGATTTTGAGGTTGAGCAGAGGTGACCAATTTTGGATATACAGCAAGTCAGTGCGGACTCTGTTTTTCATATCCTGTTTGGCGCGGGTTTTTTCACGATAATCCAAGGCCCGGGACAAACCGGTGATGCCGGACTTGACCCGATGCCTAGCCATAAAACGCTCGATCACTTGCGAATAGGATTCCGTATGCGAGAGTATATGGGGTCTGGGGCCTACCACCGACATATCGCCTCGCAGAACGTTGAAGAATTACGCTAATTTGTCCAAAGATGTGTTTCGAAAAAAGGCCCCAATGTGTGTAATCCGTGGGTCTTTTGCGCTGGCCTGCAACAGGT
>VHAW01000162.1 GCA_016872225.1 Sphingomonadales bacterium
ATCGACCTGGGGGGTTCGCGCGACGTGGACCTTGTCTGAGCCCTTTGGAGCACCGGATTGGTTTCCGTGCAAACAAGACCTATGGGACAAAATTGATTCCGTGGATTTCGTAGGTTCCTGTGCCAACCCCAACAAAGTAGCCTCCAACGGCTTGTTATTTTCCACCCAAATTCTTCCGAACAACCGTAGCCGCTTCGAATGGAGGACCCGTTATCCGCTGGCATTTTACTTGATCGCTTTTTCGGTAGCTCCCTACACCGAGTATTTGAATTATGCCAGGCCAGTGCCGGGGGATTCGGTGTTGATTCAACATTGGGTGTATAATGCCAACAACAGTTCGGGCCAGAGCTGCCTCAATTTCTGGTTGAATAATTTGAATCAAACCCCCGACATGCTGGAACGCTTCTCCAGGCAATGGATTACCTATCCTTTTCGTGCCGAAAAATACGGGCATATGATGGCTCCCCTTGGGGGAGGAATGGAGCATCAGACCATGAGCACCATGGGCAGCTTCAGCACTGATTTGGTCTCTCATGAGCTTGCGCATCAGTGGTTTGGCGATCTTGTTACCTGCGCTACGTGGAGCGATATTTGGCTGAACGAAGGTTGGGCATCGTACGGTGAATACCTGTACCGTCAGGCGGCTTTGGGTCAAAGTTCTGCCAATTCTTGGATGACTTCGGCGCAATCCTCGGCTCGATCGGTGACCAATGCCTCGGTCTATGTTCCAGCCGGGGCGGACGAAAATCGCATTTTCAATTCGGCATTATCGTACAAAAAGGGGGCTTGTGTTTTGCATATGTTACGGCATGAATTAGGGGATACGGTTTTCTTTCGGGCAGCGAGGCAGTATTTGCTTGGCAGGCAGTATGCTGTTGCAACGACCGATGAATTCAGACAATACTTGGAAACGGGGAGCGGGATCAATTTGCAACCTTTTTTTCAAGATTGGATTTACGGACAGGGGCATCCCACCTACAGTTTAACCTGGAATCAATCCGGTAATAATTTGTGGGTTCAAGTGGCTCAATCGGTTACAACGCCTTCCGTCACGCCTACTTTTCGTAACAAAATACCGATTCGTCTTGCCTTTACCAATGCCGGGATACCCAATCAAACGTTGTGGCTTCAGCCGGGAACTTCCGTTCAGGCTTTTACGATGGCGGGTACCGTTTCCACTTTCAGCCTTGACCCCGACCAGATCATTCTCAAAGGCTCTTCTACGGTCATCCGCAACAACAACCTCACAGGATGCCGAGCCACGGATTCCACCTTTGCCTTGCAGGGCTGTGTTTCGGTGGTCGGTCCTAGGGGCAGGATATTCACAGTCTCAGGAACCTATGTGGATACCCTCAGGAATTATGGGGGTTGCGATAGCCTTTTGATTCAGCAGGTTAGTCTGGGTACAGCTTGCGTTTCGATGGTGGCGGATTCAGTTTGCTTAGGAAGCATCGCTACTCTTCGTATTCAAACCAGCCCTTGGACTTCGGTGATCGGATGGCAAATTAGGGTGGTGGGGGATCTTGGTTCTTTTGGATCACCGGCTGGGGGATGGGTGGATTCTTTTTGGGGTCCTTTGCAATGGACTGGCAATTCGGGTTCCTGGACCATCTCTTGGTCCGGTTCGCCTCGCGCAACCAATGCTTCGTCTTTGCTGGTTTTGCCCTTGACAACGACGGGAACGTTGGGGACCATGCGACTGGATACGGCAGCGGGGGCTCATTGGATACAGAGTTCCGGGATTCCTTTGCCGCCAATCCAGCCATTGCAGGCCCAGGGGAGTCAAGCTTTGGTCATCCGTCCATGCGGACAAGGTCCTACGCTTTCGGGTCGTGTTTCGTACGACCGCTCACCTCCTTTGTATTTGCAAGGGGCCATTTGCAGGCTTCGAAGGTTGGGGACCGCTCAGGTGGTGGCGGTGGATACCACGGAAATGAACGGATCCTATGGATTTGCCGTTCCGCAGGGTGGTGGTGGTGATTTTGTGCTTGAAGTCAGTCCCCTCAGCCCATGGGGCGGGGTGAATGCATCGGACGCTTTGCTGGTGGCCCGCTATTTCGGCGGCGGAATTACCTGGACGCCTCTTCGAGTCAGATCCGGGGATGTCAATATAAACCTTGTGGTCAACGGCACGGATGCCCTGTTGATCAACAGACGTTCAACAGGTCTAATCAACATCTTTGCAGCCGGGGATTGGTTGGTTGAACCCGCTCAGATCACTTGGAATGGAGTTAGTTCCATGCAAGTGGATTGGGTAGTCTTGTGTACAGGTGACGTGAACGGGTCGCATCAGCCGTCCAATTCGACAGCGCGAATAAGTTCAGGAACAGGGGTGAACCGAAGTCCTGCGACCTATTAGAAACCTTTAATGGGGGGCCAAAATTCATCCTTAGGCTTGGCAGCCTGAAGCTTGTTGGGTGGCCGTATGGCTATTTTAGATGGGACTTGAGGGTCTCTTCCAGGGCTGGTCCCCTTAGGTTTTTGGCGATGATAACACCATTCCCGTCAAGAAGATAACTCATTGGTATGCCGGTAACCCCATACATTTGGCCGGCAGCATTGCCCCAACCTTTGAGGTCCGAAACATGCTCTTTCCACACCAATTTGTCTTCGGTGATCGCCTGAAGCCAACGGTCTTTTTGTTGATCAAGGGATACGGAGAATACCGTAAATCCTGTCCCGGATTTGAATTTGGAATCTTTGAAAGCCTCGTAGGCTTTGACAACATTGGGGTTTTCGTAGCGGCAAGGGCGACACCAGGAAGCCCAAAAGTCAATGAGGACCATTTTGCCTTTGAGACCGCTAAGCTTAAGGTCCTTACCATCCACGCCGGCTTGAACAATTTCGGGAGCTTTTTCGCCCACTTTCAGGCCACCGGGTTGGGC
>VHAW01000163.1 GCA_016872225.1 Sphingomonadales bacterium
ATGAGTCTTCCATGAGAGTCCCTGTAGACGACGGGGTTGATAGGCTGCAGGTGTAAGGTCCGAGAGGATTTTAGCTGAGCAGTACTAATTGCTCGATACTTTTAGAATGGATTGTGTGAGGATTCTACCATTGTTCTTGTTTTCTTTTTTTCATATGTCAGGGTTATACGCTTGTCTCTTCGGTGACAGGCGCACAACTAACCAATGGTGATTATAGCGTGGGTGCACACCTCTTCCCTTCCCGAACAGAGTCGTTAAGCCCCATTGCGCTGATGGTACTGCAGTAAAATGTGGGAGAGTAAGTCGTTGCCAGACTGGTTCAAGAGCCCCGATCCTAACAGGTCGGGGTTTTTTGTTTACTATGCTCACTCGGTCTATAGACCACAAGGCCAGAGGGTATTTTGGGTTCGAAGGAGGTGGATTTGGGTGGCATAAATTCTCCGCGGTCTGCGGTTCCAAAGACTTCTTCCGTTCTAGGTGCTCGGGGGATAAGGATGAATTCGGTGGCCGCTTCCTGCAGGATGATTCGGAAATTTTCGAGCGTTAAATTCATGCTCCCAAAATCAATGCGAGGATCCGTAGTGGGATTATTGATTCCGCAAATGGGGCCTAACACATTTTCCTGTAACCATTGGACATCCGTTGTTGTGCTTGGTATATTTGTATTTTCTGGTTTGGGGATCGATTTTTCTGGTTTGGAAAGCGGTTGCAATAACCAACATCCTTCTTTGTGGACGAGTAAGAAATGCCCGGCCGGAAGGTATTGGTAAAATCTTTGTTCCAGCGAACAGGGTTTTAGTTGAAAAATGGTTTTGAGTTTGTCCAAAATTTCCCAAAAGGGGATTGGACCTTGGTCATTCCGGATACGTCTATAGAAGGGGTAAATTTTAAGATCACGATCGGCCATCAAGATGGAGAGCATCAAACGATGACGGCTATGGGCCTTTTCAAGGGGTTTTCCGGAATCTTCTACGGATTGGATCTGGCATGCCGCCGCACGATGATGCCCGTCGGCAATGTAAAGACGGGGAATTTTGTAGACAGCATCATGGAATGCCTGAATCTGATCCTTATCCGAAATGTACCACAGCGAAACACGGGTATGATTGGCCAGAGCGTATTGAAAATCGCAGGGCTTTTTTACCACGGATGATTGCAAAGCATACAGACTATGGTTATAGCGATAGCTCAAGAAGATCGGTGTCCATTGCAAATCCATTTCTTGCAACCAATGAGCGATTACGGCTGAACGGTCTTGAAGAATTTGTTCGTGGGGTAGGATTTTGGTCCCTATATCGGTTGCCTCACAGAGCCCGATGATGCCAGTTTGGGTTACATCACGGTAAGTGCTTTGGTAGAGGACATAGGATGAGTCTGTTGAATAAGAGGTCCAAAGGGACTGATGTAGGATCTTTTGCAGAGCTTCTCTAGCCTTTAGGAGAATTTCATCGTGATATGCAGGATCGGTGGATTCCATGCGGCCCAAGGGCATTTGGACCCTATGAACCAATTCCATGTAGGGGTGGGTATCCTTCATGGCCATTACCTCTTTGGTAGGCGTCTGAGCTTTGAAGGGATGAAATTTTGGCATTCGGCAGGACGACTTTGAGAATGCCAAAATAAGCTCAATCTCATGGTGTGTATTACCGGCTTCTTAGCTTTGAATTGCACCAAAAGGTTCTACGGTTCCCTGTTGGGGGAATTGGGTGGACCCAAGTGCATTTAATTAGGCCTGGAAGGCCTCGATGATGCGTTGGGCCATCTCGATACCGATGCGTTCTTGGGCCTCAAGGGTGGAGGCTCCGGTATGCGGGGTTGAGCTCACGCCGGGATGTTTGAGCAGATCCTGCAGGGGATTCGGTTCGTTGGCAAAAACATCCAGGCCGGCGTAACGCAGATGCCTGGAATTGAGTGCGGTGAGGAGAGCCGATTCGTCCACCAGACCGCCACGGGAACAATTCACGATGCAGGCCCCATAAGGCATCATAGCGATCCGTTCTGCGGTTATCAGTGGTTCACGAAGGCCGGGTAAATGAAGGGTGAGGTAATGGCTTTGGCGTAATAATGCTTCAAGCCCAAGGACTTCTACCTTGTGTTGAGAAATCGAGGACTGGGCAAGTTCAGGTTGCTGTTCAAAGACAAGGTCATGCACCAAGATCTTCATGCGGAATCCATGGGCGATACGGGCAACTTCTTGTCCAATATGTCCAAAGCCCACAATGCCCAGAGTTTTGCCGAACAATTCTGTTCCAGCGGCGTAAGATGCTTTGAGGGCGTTGAATTCGGCGGCCCCTCGGCTGGGCATTTCACGGTGGGCAAGGGGCAAGAATCTGCACAGACTTAGCATATGGGCAAAGACCAATTCGGCCACCGCAATGGAAGAGGCTGCCGGGGTGTTGATGACGGCGATGCCTTTGGACCTGGCGTATTCCACATCGATATTGTCCATGCCGACCCCTGCTCTCGCAATGAAACGCAGGTTGGGGCAGGCATCGATTAGGTCAGTCCGAACCTTGGTAGCGGATCGCACCACGATGCCATCGTAACCGGGTAATTCTTGATGCAGCTGATCTTGGGGAACTTTGGTGGTCACCACCTGATGACTGGCTTGCTCGAGAAGATCCTTCCCGGCTTGGTCAATGCCGTCATTGGCTAAAATTTTCATAGGGGGTTCTTGGAAAGAAATGAAATTTTGTAGAGGAATGGAATTACGCCAAGAGTTACGCCAAACGCTGTTCGAGAGCCTGCATGACCTCCACCAGGGCTTGTACGCTTTCAATGGGCATCGCATTGTAAATACTGGCCCGGTAGCCGCCCACCGAGCGATGACCTTTGAGTCCGGAAATTCCGGTCTCTTGGAGC
>VHAW01000164.1 GCA_016872225.1 Sphingomonadales bacterium
GCTTGCTTCACGGTTGGGCCAAAGTATGGAAGTTTATCGTGGGGGAGTCCCTGGATTGCTGCATTGGACTGCATACAACCACCTCCATAAGCCCTGGCTTCAAGTAACTTATCAATGGGTTAATAGACAATGGGCTCTCCACGGTACTAAAGGTCCCGCTTCGGCTGAAATAGAAATGCTCTTGAATTGGCTCCAAACCGCCTGGAATTTGATAGAAACGCAAAACCAATTGACTACGGATCATCCTTCTCCATGGGCTGACATTTTACAAAACGAGGGGCTCATGGTGCAGACCCGAATAGATTTTCCAAGAGGTTGGGGGTTGGGGAGTAGCGCCACTGCCCTTGCATTATTGGCGAAATGGCTTGGCGTGGATGCACGACTCCTTTATGCCTTAACTCAAAACGGTTCGGGATACGATCTTGAAGTGGCCCTGCAAGATTCCTCCATTCTTTACCAATGGCCTACTGACTCTCGTAACAACAATTCTATTTCAGTAGGTTCCATGGGACCTATTGTTCAAAAAATCAATTACCGATTGCCAATGAATGGTCAGTTATGGCTGATAGATTCGGGAAGCAAGCAAATCTCTTCTAAGGAGGTATTTCGTTATCACAACATTGATCAAAAATTACGAGTGGCCTGTGTTCCAGAAATTTCATCCATAAGCATCGCCCTCGCCGCCTGTACCGAAGTACCCGTCATGATGGAATATCTTGTTCAACACGATGCCATCATGGAAAGGCTGTTGAGGCAACCTAGCCTTCATCGTTTAACAGGGAATAGTTTCCCGGGCAGGCTCAAAAGCTTGGGCGCTTGGGGCGGAGATCTCTTTCTTGCGGTCACGAATCGTCCAGACGAAGCGCTCATTTGGCTTAACCAGCGGAGGGAATGGTCGCTTCAGTCTTTTGATCAGATCATTCACTGCGAATCCTAATCCTTCTTTAATAAAACAGTCTTTTATGTTCAACAACCTTTTGAACTTTAACTGATGAGCCTTCCCGAATCCGCATCCAAGATCATCTCCGACGGCGAAGTAGGATGGGAATGTCCTTCCAACATTGCCCTGATAAAATATTGGGGTAAATATCCGGGTCAAATTCCAGCCAATCCTTCGCTTAGCTTCACTTTGTCTTCCTGCGTAACCCAAACCCGGATTGCCTACGAGAATGCTGACCATGGGGGCATGGACTTCCTTTTTGACGGAGAGCCCAAACCTGAATTTGCGCACAAAATCCAAACCTATTTGGATACGCTCCGGCCTGAATTTCCTTGGTTAAATCAAACCCATCTCCGCATTGCATCCCATAACACTTTTCCGCACAGCAGCGGCATTGCATCTTCAGCCTCGGCGATGGGAGCTCTTGCCCTGTGCCTCCTCAGCATTGACCGCGCCATTCGTCCGCAAAACCTAATAAATAGTCTGCCCGATGCCGCCTTTTGGGGTCAAGCCTCGGACCTCGCTCGACGGGGTTCTGGTTCGGCTTGTCGTTCGGTTTATGGGGGCTTTACCGTATGGGGGGCTCATCCAGATATTCCAGGGAGCGATGATCGTCGAGCTGTTCCGTTGGATATGAAGACTATTCATCCCTCCTTTCGAGATATCCAAGATGCGGTCTTGTTGGTGGATCGAGGGACCAAATTCGTATCCTCCACCATCGGCCACAGCCTCATGGATGGCCATCCGTACGCAAGTGCCCGTTTTCGCCAGGGAGGTGAACGTGTAGCATTGCTTTGGAAAATCATAAAAAATGGGGGAGAAAACGCATGGCAGGCCTTCGGAAATATAGTGGAATCTGAGGCCTTGACGCTACATGCCATGATGCTTGCCTCTACGCCCTCGTTCTTGCTCATGAAACCGGCAACCGTCGCGATTATTGAAGAAATACGTCGTTTTCGAAACCAAAGCGGGGTTCCTGTGTTTTTTACATTGGATGCCGGAGCCAATGTTCACCTCCTTTTTCCGGAATCCGCCTCTGTTCAAGCCATGGAACTAATTGATCAGCAACTAACTCCGTACTTAAACGAAGGTTCGTACCTTTGCGATCGCTTGGGTGATGGGCCTTCGCCGCTAACCTTATAGCCCCTTTTCGTATGAAATCCCCAATCCCCCAAAGTTTGTATTTCGCCAAAATCCTGTTGTTTGGCGAATATGGCATTATGGAAGATGCAATGGGCCTTTCGATTCCCTTCGAACATTTTCAAGGACGATTCAAAACGGGAAGCCTGGATACCGAAGAAGCTCGTTCAAGCCATCAAAGCCTTCGTGATTTTGCGGGGTATCTGCGGAGCATCCCTGCCGATCAATTGGATTTGAATCTTGACCTATTGGCTCACGATTTGAACCAAGGATTACAATTCGAGTCCAATATCCCCCAAGGATTTGGGGTGGGCAGTTCAGGCGCCTTAGTCGCTGCGGTATACGAGCATTATGCAAGAAATCGGGATAGTTTAGCCGTTTTGATGGAGCAACCGAAGGCAATCCAAGCTCTCAAGGCCCGACTTGGCCTTATGGAATCCTATTTTCATGGTCGTTCCTCCGGAATGGATCCGTTGATTTGCTATATGCGGATTCCCATGTTAATCGACCGCCAGAGGCAACTGGGGCAAGTCACCCTCCCGACAGAAGCCATCTCCGGGAAAGGGGCTATATTTCTTTTGAATACCGGTCAACCAGGGCAGACCCGGCCTTTGGTTTCGATTTTTCTTGAGAAACTAAAACAGGATGGATTCAGGCAAATGATTCGTCAAGAATTTAATCGGTACAACAATAAATGCATTAAATCTTTCCTGAACGGCAAGCCAGGGCCGTTGTTCCAAAATTTACGCTCTTTATCGCGTCTTGTCCTGCAACAT
>VHAW01000165.1 GCA_016872225.1 Sphingomonadales bacterium
CACCATCCTCTTGGCTTTTTCGAGTACCAGATTGGCAATGCGAACATGCTTGTCCGCAGGCTCATCGAAGGTGGATGCGATAACTTCGGCGTTGACGGAACGGGCCATATCAGTAACCTCTTCGGGTCGCTCATCAATGAGCAACACAATAAGATAGACTTCCGGGTGATTGAAAGAAATGGAATTGGCTACATCCTTGAGCAGGATAGTCTTACCGGTTTTGGGTTGGGCCACGATAAGGCCCCTCTGGCCTTTACCGATGGGGGTGAACAAATCCATGATTCGCATGGACAAATTCTCGGCGCGATGAGTTAATCGTAGTTGTTCGTTAGGGAACAGCGGGGTCAAATAATCGAAAGGTACGCGGTCCCTGATTTCTGCCGGACTTAGCCCGTTGATGCTTTCAACACCCGTGAGGATATAATACTTCTCTCCTTCCCTGGGTGGCCTCACTTTGGCTCGGACGGTATCACCCGGCCTGAGACTGAAGCTCTTGATCATATGCCCGGGCACATACACATCATCGGGCGAATTGAGATAATGATAATCGGAGGAGCGTAAATAACCAAAACCATCCGGCGTCGGCTCCAAGACCCCTTCGATTTGAATAACGGATTCAAAGGCGTAGCGATCCGACGGCCTGGGTTCTCGCTTTTCCCATTCTTTGTTACGGGCAGGATTAGGGTTTTGAGAGTCTTGCATTCTACCCTGGCGAGCTTCACCGCGATGCGGCGATCCCTGCCTGAAATCACTTCGAACATCGGGTCGCTGCTCTTTTCCGTGACCAGCCTTGAAACCCTGTCTATCGGGAAATCCTAGTCTGTCGGAATCTGGATCGTTCAATGGGGGACGGGAATCCTCCGCATTGCGCAGCCCTCTGGACTTTCTGGAGGTACCCCCTTCATGTTCTGAATTTTCTTGGTCCCCCTCGCTGGATTCAACATCCTCTTGCGTGCGGTCTCCGCCTTCAGAGGTTTGCCGGGAGTTCCCCAGGCTATCCGATGAAACTGGCAACGCATCAAACACGAATTCTAAGGCCGGATCAGAGTCTGGCTCGGGAATGACGGGTTCCGGCCCGGTTTCAATTTCTGGCAATATCGCCCTTTTGGTAGGATCCATGGGAGGGCGACCACGTGAACGACGTGGTTCAACGGTAAGGGGTTCGAATGAAGCCTCGGCCTGGACCTTGCGTGGTCTACCTTTTCCTTTGGTTTCGGTCACAATAAAATTTTAGATGGTTGATAAACAGTTTAAATTCAGGGCGTAGAATAACCTTTATCGGGTTATTCGTAGCAGGACACCAAGTCTTGGATCAGTTTGAATAGATAAAAAAGGGTACTTAAAGGGGTCTACCGAGAAAACGGGAAATCCGAAAATGCTCGGAATTTCTTGCCCAAATGATGGTCAAAAGTAATTTACTTTCCTTCTATTTCCAAAGAAATTATCATTTTTTGAATCAAAATTGAAAAAAACCTGCGTTTCCCGAAAATTTTTCTCAGCATTCTGCTCTCTCTGGCCTGGGTCGCAATGGACCATTTGGCACAGAACATGAGTAATCCGACCAATACTAAGCCCAAGCAAGCCAAAACCATTATTCTTAAGGCTCAAGAAGTTTCCAAAAAGCGGCCTCAAGTGACCCTTCGCCTCCTTCTGCAAATCCCCGTTCCCGACAAATTGTCTGAAAACCTTCGTGGCAATTTCCATTTGGTCAAAGCCAAAAGTTATCAGGTTCAGAACAAGAGCCAACGATGTATCACCGAAGCACTCAAAACGGAAGAAATCATGACCCACTTGAATGATAGCAGCGGCCTAATAAGTTGTTGTATCGTGAAGGGCAATGCCTATTACCGCTTGCTCGCTTTGACTGCATCTGCAGAGTCCTATATCCAAGGCATAAATGGCCAATGTCTTGGGCCGTTAAGATGCTGTTTCGGCCATCACACTTAACCTAGGCAATATATACGCTCAACAAAAAGACTGGCTACGTGCTGAGGGATACTACAACGAGGCTCTGGAGCGATACGAGAAGGAAAACGATCAAGCCACAGTCACTTATATGCTTAACAATTTGGGGGTCGCCGAAGAAATGAATGGTCAGTGAGCCAATGCTTTAGGCTATAATAACAAAGCCCTCAAAATAAGCAAGGATACCCTTGCCATTACATCCAATTTATGCAATCGCTCTGAGGTCCTTTCCAAAATAGGTAAACTTTCCGAGGCTATGGATACCTATCGTCAAAGTCTATTGTTGGAAAATATCATTCAAAACAATGAGTACATCGCTCAAATCCTCTCCAAAAAAGCAGAGTGTTTGTACCGAATAAAAGGGTCACGCGACTCCATCGAGGCTTGGTGCATGGAAGCCATTCGCATGTTTAAAGACAAATCATGCGAAGACTTGCTTGTGCTCCGTCGTTGCCATACTTTCATAGCCGAGGTGGTTGCGGAATCTTCCAATCCCCACAAAGCCATGCAGCACTTCAAAGCCTGGCGGGAGCTTGATAGCCTCATCATAGCCAAGGAAACCGACCAAAGCCTTCTGGAGATTCAAACCTCTTACAAGTCGGAGAATTTACAGCGCGGAACCGATCAATTAACCTTTGAAATGTCCCTTGTGAAAGTCCAGAACGAGCGTTTGCAGGCCACAAATATGACCTTGGTCATCAGCATTTTGTTGGTGATTCTGGCCGCCAACCTCATTTGCGTTTGGAAGAAATCGCAACGCTTCCACGAACAGAACTGAAAAAGTCAGGGTCGAATTGGAATAAATTTGCTGTTCAATCCAAGCGACCATGTTGCAAATCCCCTTCCTACGCGAAAATCGCGAGC
>VHAW01000166.1 GCA_016872225.1 Sphingomonadales bacterium
GCATCAGCCTGGTTTTCTCCTCGGTTTTTTGTTGAAGATCTCTCGCCGATTTCTCGATTTCCGCAATTTCTGCTCCGACGTCAGGTAACACAAAGAAAGAAGCATCTTCGCCACGGGAAGTGATGTGCTCTATCCCTTTATCAGTCAATTCAATAGAATTGTTTTTCTCATCAATAACAAAAAACAATTCAGCGTCGGCCTTGTGCATTTCTTTTTGCTGGTCCTGCAGGTAATAGGCTTCTGTTTTGAGCAGAAGCGCCCGAACTCCTGGTTCGGAAAGAAATTTAATGAGGGCTTTATTCTTTGGCAAACCGCGATAAGCTCTGAATAGAGGTAGCCCGGCTTCATCTTGTTTGTGCTCGGCAAACAATTTCCGGGCATCGACAAGCGCGGTGTTAAGGTATCGCCTTTGCGAATCCACAAGGGATTCGATACGTGGCTTAAGTTGGTGAAATTCGTGGTGATCCCCGCGAGGAACAGGGCCGGAAATAATCAGCGGAGTTCGTGCATCGTCAATCAAGACCGAATCCACCTCGTCCACCATGGCGAAATGATGTTTGCGCTGCACCAGTTCTTCGACCGCATGACACATGTTATCCCGCAGGTAATCAAAGCCAAATTCATTGTTAGTTCCGTAGGTAAT
Source organism: Sphingomonadales bacterium (assembly GCA_016872225.1). GTDB lineage: Bacteria > Bacteroidota > Bacteroidia > UBA7662 > UBA7662 > SYHX01. The sequence goes on from VHAW01000166.1 coordinate 644, forward strand.
ATCTGCTCGGTAAGCCTTTCGGCGGGCTTCGGTATTGGGCCGATGCTTGTCAATGCAATCCACACGCAGTCCATGAAATTGGAACAACGGGCCATTCCATTCCGAATCTCTACGCGCCAAATAATCGTTGACAGTGACAATATGGACCCCCAAGCCGCTCAAAGCATTCAGGTATGCAGGCAAAGTGGAAACCAGGGTTTTCCCTTCTCCCGTAGACATTTCAGAAATTTTTCCGGAATGCAAAACCATGCCCCCAATAAGCTGGACATCATAATGCACCATATTCCATAACACTTCTGCTCCCGCAGCGGTCCAACAATTGCGGTAGATCGCATGCTCCCCTTCGATTCGTACAAAATCTTTCCCTTCTGCTGCCAATTCACGGTCCATGTCGGTAGCCGTCACACGCAACTCGTCATTTTGCGTAAACCTTCTGGCTGTTTCTTTGACCACCGCAAAGGCTTCCGGTAACAATTGATGAAGAATATCCTCCAAGGATCGATCTCTTTCCTTGATAGTCTCGTCATAATCCTCAAACCGTGTAGCCTGAGCCTCTGCATCCTCACCCTCCACATTATTTGCTTTGAGTTCGGCTAATTTCTCATTTATTGAACGAAGGCCCTCGTTAATACGACCTCTGAGTTCCTCGGTTTTGAACCTTAGTTCATCGTGGGTGAGATTAACGAAGGTTTCGAAATAGCGATTAATTTCTTCTACACGTGGCCATAAGGCTTTTACATCCCTTTCGGATTTATTCCCAAAAAATCCTTGCAGCACCTTGTTAACAAATCCAATCATGGAATAAGGGGTCTCGTAAGGGTTCTAAAAACGGGGGTTCACGGGAGGCAAAGTTACCCCCAGAAAGGAATAGGAAATTACGAATTTGTTCTAATTTTACCGCATCACGGGGTGCCCCCCAACCCCATACCGGGGGGCTGAGATCACACCCATTGAACCTGTCGGGGTTATGCCTGCGTAGGGAAGATGAAAGCCTTCAACGGCTTGGGTCGGCTCCGGATCCGGTTTTTTGTTCCTTTCAACCCAAAAAGCCTCCATGAGTACCCTCCTTCAACGTCTTATTCTTATCTCCTTTCCCCTAGTTTGGGTCTGGACTGTCCCGTTTGCCTTGGGACAACCGGCTTCTAAGGCCTCAACCACCCCGTTTCAGGGCCGTGTAGTCGACCCCCAGGGTCGGTCCCTGGTCGGTGCAAACCTCCTTTGGGAGGGAACAACCAGGGGCAGTTCCACGAACAACCAAGGCGAATTTGTCTTGGAAAGACCTTTTGGGGCCACAAAGCTCTTGGTTCGTTATATCGGATACCAAACCCTGCACATGGAGATCCCTTTGGGACCCCAAGGGGATTCCGTCGCGTTGACTACGCGGGGACGTATTCTCTGCCTGCAACCCTCCGTTCTGCTCCGCGAAGAAGTGGTCGTCACCGCCGGTCATGTCCTGCCAGGAACCCCGGTCACCTCAATCCGTCTGGATGCGGTGGATTTGAAGCGACTCAACAACGGCCAAGACATGCCCTACGTCTTGCAAATGGAGCCCTCCACCTTGGCCTCTTCCGATGCGGGTGCCGGGATTGGCTATACCAATTTGCGCATTCGAGGCTCGGATATGACACGAATCAATGTTACACTGAACGGTGTCCCGGTCAACGATGCGGAATCCCACGGATTGTTCTGGGTCAATATGCCCGATTTGACCTCGTCCCTAAGTTCGGTCCAAATACAGCGCGGGCTGGGCAGCAGCACCAACGGATCCTCTGCCTTTGGGGCCAGCATTCACCTCGAAACCCACAGTGAAACGGACAGCCCCGACATCGCGCTGCGGGTGGGCGGTGGCAGCTTTGGCACTCAAATTCAGAGCTTTACCTCCAACACCCTCTCCCAATCCGGGGCCTGGTCCGCCCAGGTCCGCGCTTCCCGCATCCTATCCAACGGCTACGTGGAGCGTTCCGGAAGTAACCTGACCTCCTTGGCCGCTTCGCTGGCTTACAAAAAGCGTAACACGATTCACCGTTGGTCGGTTTTGTCGGGTCGCGAAAAAACCGGCCAAGCCTGGTACGGCCTATCCGCTTCGGAATGGAAAAACAACCCCCGCTTCAATATCGCGGGTCTATTCACCAACGATTCGGGGC
>VHAW01000167.1 GCA_016872225.1 Sphingomonadales bacterium
ACCCCGTAGATCCCGGGCTGCCCATCCGGGCGAACAACCTTATACTCCGTCAATGCAATCCAAGGATTGCGATAAATTTCATGAGCATCCAGCGTTTGCCAGGCATTCTTTCCGTCCTTGAGTAGGGGCATAGGGAATATTTGATGCGAAATTACCATGGTTCTGATGATCAGTAATTACAGCCCCCAAATCTTTGCGAAGCTTAAGATGGCCCAGCCAATCCAAGGAAAGTATCTCGAATAACATGCGGCAGCGCAAGCGAAAAGTGCAGTAATGGATCAAAAGACCCATATAAGAATTCACCGAGCATATAAATGCTTGTAGTTGTTGCTTAGAAATCTTTCCATTCTGTAAATTTATTAGGCTGTTATATCGCTGAATTGAAGCATAGAAATTTCCCTTGATCCGCGATGTTGCATAGATACGACCTGGTTTGATAACCGCCCCCAAGAATTGAAAACCATGTGCAGCAGGCTGCATATAAACCTTGCGCGGATGCAAGGTTAATCCTAGATCAGTTCGGAGAAATGAAGCAATGCGAGGAATGGCAGCCTTCAACCGTGCTGGCTTAGCATCCATCAACACAAAATCATCCACGTACCGACCATAACGTTGGAAACCCAGTTTCTGCGTAACAAAGCGATCCAATGAATGCAGATAGAAGTTGGCAAAAATTTGACTGGTCAAATTACCTATAGGCAAACCACAATCCGTAGGGCTATGAAACAAACTTTTGTCAGGTGGCAACCCGTGCCAATCGGAGGGAAGACCACGTATCACACAGCGCAAATCAGGGCGACTGTGAACAAGCGACGAGGCCGTCTCCAACACAAGTTTCAAATCATCGCCCCTGTACCTGGCCACCAAGAAATGCGTCAATCGCTGCATCAGCAGGTTTCGGTTAATGTGCATGAAAAAACCTCGGATATCCAATTTGAGAATCCAAAGTTGTTGTCCATGCATTTTCATGCCCTCTTCCATGAAAGCGGCCATTCTCTGAATTCCGAAGTGGGTGCCTTTGCCTATGCGACAGGCGTAACTATCCTCTATGAAATAAGCTTCAAAAAGATGATTTATTTTGGCGATAAGCCAATGATGAACGACCCTATCCCTGAACGAGGCTGCAAAGACTTCCCGCTGAACAGGACGCCTAACCACGAAGGCATAGCAGGGGTCAGGATTGTATCGGCCTTGGACCATATCTTCGGCCAAATCGAAAATGCGTGACTCAAAATCCAACTCAAACTCCAAGGCGCTAAGCGTATTACGTTTGTTCCTGCGACACGCAAAGTAGGCCTCGAACAATTCCACCTTGAGCCGAGACTGGTCTGGTACCTTGTGAAACAAATCCAATTGCATGGACTACAGGTTATGGGAAATCAGCATTGAACTTCAACACTAAACCTAATAAAGCAAAAACCCCCGGAAATTCCGGGGGTCCATGGATGTAAATCCCTGCAGCAGCGAACCGAGAAGCCGTTTGTACGGTTGTTGTTGTTGCGGTTGATGTTGCTGTTGTTGTTGTTCAGGTTGCGGTTCCAGGCATTGGACCCAGACGAGACGGAGGAGGACCACCAATATCCGTTGTTGGTTATGTTGTTGAAATCTCCGTTGTTGTTCCGAAGGCCGCCCGGCAGGGCAAAAGCTGAAGTAACCACTCTTGAATCAGCTACCGTGAATACATTGTTGCATGCGACAGCGGGTTACCGGATTTACGATGCTCACTTCCAAAAGCCATGACTCTTGAAACTCTGGCTTTACAAATTTAGGAGTATTTGTGATGCCATGCAACAAGTTGTTTCGAGATTTTTTCAACATGTTCATTCAATTGGACAAAAGGTTCCAAAGGGATTTCTCTGAGGTCTTTCAGCAAGCGTATGGACAGGCGAATTACTTCCAATCGCTCACGAGCCTTAATGAGATGTTCTCGTTTGTCATCATTGGTATTGGCTCGGTACAATAACAATACCAGCTCGAAGACTTCCTTTTTGATTCCCTCTCCCAGGGTATAACGAGTATCCTTGCGGAAATTCTTGGATAATCCATAAATCTTGAGCAGCAGATCGTAACAATCCTTGTAAACAGGTAATTCGGTGAATAAGGCCATTTTTGAATTTGGGTAAATTTACGGGCGCCCCCGCCCCCCGCTTAGAGCGGCGGGCGGGGGACTTTATTCCCTTACCGCTGCGCGCAGCCCCCTCCCTTAGGTCGGGGGCAATGGTCAAATGGTCGAATCCCCCTACCCACTACCCTAATCCCTGCAGCAGCGAACCGAGAAGCCGTTTGCCCGGCTGTAGTCGTAGCGGTTGATGTAGCTGCTGTCGCCGTTCAGGCCGCGGAACCAGGCATTGGACCCAGACGAGACGGAGGAGGACCACCAATATCCGCTGTAGGTCAAGTCGCCGAAATCTCCGTTGAAGACCCGAAGGCCGCCCGGCAGGGCAGTGAAGCCCGAAGAATTCGTGGCTCCTGTGTTTGGTGAATTCCAACCCCCGGGGGTGGGTTGCATCGCTGTGCTCTTCAAGGCACCTCCTGCTGTGCTGCTCTGCCAACAATTACCACATACCGTGTCTGCATTAGGGTCGAGGTATTTTACCAAGATATTCCACTCCCCATTCGAGGGTACATGCCAGCCCGTAGGACATAAACCCCTGCTATCCGTGACCGCATAATGATTGTACAACTTCCCATACAATCCATCATTCACAGGGTTGTTGTTGTAAATCGCATAAGCCCCGGAGGTTGTAG
>VHAW01000168.1 GCA_016872225.1 Sphingomonadales bacterium
TGGATGACTTGATGGAAGAAATCCAAAAATCACGGTCCAAGGGGCAGAGGGTCTTGGTCACCACCTTGACCAAAAGAATGGCCGAAGAGCTGGCCAAATACCTCACCCGTGCCGGGGTTTTGTGTACGTATTTGCACAGCGGTGTCGAAACCCTCGAAAGGGTTGAAATCCTGAGGGATCTGCGCCTTGGTCGAATTGAGGTTTTGATCGGTGTGAATTTGTTACGAGAAGGCTTGGACCTTCCGGAGGTTGCCTTGGTCGCCATTATGGATGCGGACAAAGAAGGCTTTCTTCGCAACTACAAATCCCTTACCCAAACGGCTGGTCGAGCGGCAAGGCATGAAGAGGGCCGAGTCATCTTTTATGCTGATCGCCAGACAGGGTCCATGGATGCCACCATCAAGGAATGCAATCGCCGTCGCGAGAAGCAAATGGCCTATAACACGGAGCACGGCATCACCCCTCGCAGCATCCGCAAAAGTCCCGAAGAGATCATTCAACAAAGCGCCCTCCTCGACATACGGCAAGCTGAAGCCAGTTACGGGCAATCCCTGCTGCGTGAGCCCGATCCGCCAAGCCTGGCTCGTTCCGAAACAAAAGCCCTGCCGTCTAACCCCCAAATCCCAGGGAAATCAGCCGTAATGGGGAAGCAAAATCTTCGGGATCTTCGTAAACAAATGAACCAGGCTGCCAAAGACATGGACTTTCTCCTGGCTGCCAAGCTCAGGGATCAAATCAAAGCCCTCGAAAACTCGGGTCAATAGCTCAACAGGGTAATACCCAAATCTACACGGTTTACACGCGGGCCGTAACCGGTTCGGAACATTGAATTAAGCGAATATTGAGTGAACATGCGGAAACGACCGTAACCAATTTCCGATCGAAGGGCCAATGAAAATGGATTAAGGTAGAAATTCCCGGTGCGGTACATTTCCACACGGCCGCCATCATCACGGTAACGGTTCAACGACCTCGTCCATAGGCGAATCCCTGGAACAATTCCACCACCCGCATACCAACCTTTGTCAGGTCGTCGAGCCCTATGAAAACTAATCATCAAAGGAATCTGAATCTGCATGTTCTCCAAGCGAGACCTATCAAAGCGAGGACTCCCTAGCGAATCCACAAGATCTACTTGCAGTCCAGGGACACCTGCACTATCTTTAGCCTTTCCCAACACAAGATTATCCTCGAATCGAAAACTCTGGTACGACAGAACCAAAGCGCCTCTTCCCCAAATCGACACACCCCTCTGATTTATCTTTCGCTGACCTTCCGTAGAGCAATTCAAGCAGCTCTGAAACTGCAAAGGGGTGGCCCAATTCAAGAACCATGATTTGTTGGTTTCCGCTGAAAAAACACCGTAAGGATCTGGGGACGCATTCCATTGATTTTTCAAAGGCCCTCCATCCCTATTCACCCAATGAGCTAACCCCAATTCTATAAAAGGCAATCGGGGCTCATGAATCCGGCGGCCAGCCCAAAAATCTCCTCCGTATCCCTTAGAATCAAACCTATTACGGCTTTTTGAGCCTGAATGGGAAGACTCAGGAGATGGGGGCAAAGAATCTAATGTTATTTGTGAGTCATTCACGTCGCCGGAGGAACCATCGGCATCCAGTGCCGACATGGATCCCAGGCCGGAAATACGGTTAACCAAATAGGGGGGCTCGTTTCGATACCGTATACTTCCACCGCCGCTAATATCTGCATAAAGAGAATCTGTAACATCTAATTTACAAAGCCCAAGCCCATCAATGAAGACCTTGGCGTGGCGTGTTTTCAATGTTCTGGCATCAATAATTCCTGGGCCATTGATTTCAAATCTCGTCTTGGGAGCTTGCCCTTTGAGAACCAAACGACCAACTCCGTTTACATCGGCAAGAATTTCCTCAGCAGATAAATTAAGGTTTAAATTTCCCACGCCGCTAATACCAATTCTCAATATTTCGCAATTCAATACGCCTTCCCCCTGAAGAGAAACCGCACCCTTAATATGAATTTCTTGCAGTTTAGGTTGTTGTATTTTGATTTCCTTGGCCGAAAATTTACGGACCCTCAGCCAATCGCCATCTACCTCGCAAATCTTACCAGCCTTGGAAAGGCTGTCTCCGGTATTCAATGAAAATTCCTTGCCGTCGATCCAAACCAAGCATTGCTCGCCTTGGACTAAGGTAACTCGAGAAGCATTCGAAATTTCAATTCGCTGCCATTGGGTTCCCCCAGGACTCTGGGCCTTAGATCGATCAAGTGATAAGGTGAATAAGAAAAAAAATATTAAGCTGAATCTTTGAATGAGTCTTAGCATAAGTATTTTGATTTTTTGAATTATTACAACGTTAATTTTCCCATTATCGTTCAAGGTCTGAACTTAATTTGTAACGCATGATGCGGTGATTGCCTTTGTCCGCAACATAGACAGTACGTCGAAAATATGCCACCCCGCTTGGGCTGTGGAATTGGAAAGGGCCTGAACCCCTTCCGCCAAAGGAGGCCCTTACCTGACGGGTCAAACCTGAACTCGGTGGAGGGTTCACGCCTTCGTAACCCTTGGAGGTAAATTGGTACAAAGAATCCCTAAACGCATCCACCACGAACAAGTACCCTGTCTCGTCCGGGGCAACGCAAACATCCGCAGGGGCCGTGAATCGAAAGGGCTCGTAGAGGAAGCGACTCGCCTTGGTGCGATCGAATTGAACCAGGGTTTGGTTTTCGGAGTACAA
>VHAW01000169.1 GCA_016872225.1 Sphingomonadales bacterium
CGCACCATCATCATCGGCGATGTGCACGGTTGCCTCCTTGAGTTGAATCAGCTGCTGCTGGAGCTCGCCCCAACAGAGCATGATCACCTAATCTTCATTGGGGACCTCATTGATCGGGGGCCGGATTCAGCGGGTGTGGTGGAGCGTGTTGTGGAATTGTCGGCCAATCACCGCGTTAGCCTGATCTTGGGTAATCATGAAGAGAAGTTTTTGCGTTACCGCCGACACCGGGCGGCTGGTAAAGGAGTGGAGCGACAAATGTCGGGCACAGAGGAGTTTCCGATGTTGATGGAACGCCTACAGCCCATTCATTTTGAATTCCTAGAGAATGCCTATTACACCCTTCACCTACCCGAATACAAAACCCTTCTGGTGCATGGGGGGATACCCGGTCAGGTGAAGTTTCCGCTGCCTGCAACCTATCGCTACGGGGAGCATGCCCCCCGCGATTACCCTGGGCTGGATTTGTTGACCAAAACGCGCTTCCTCGATGAAAATGGCAAATTTGTAGCCCTCAACGAGCAGCAGCCCCACCACCATTACTGGGCCGAAACCTACGATGGGCGTTATGGGCATGTTGTTTTTGGTCACGAGCCCTTTATGGAAGCCGCACCCAAAGAATTTCCCTTCGCGACGGGTGTCGATACAGGCTGTGTTTACGGGGGTAAACTAAGTGCCCTTGTTCTCCCCCTGGTATTGAAGGGCTGAGTCCGCTAATAATTTGGGGCCAAAGGCGCCCGATATAGAAGTTTTGGGAATATATTGCGAAATGAACAAATCTGTTTTTCGTAATTTGTTGGGGCTGTTGTCGCGCGAAAATCGCAAATCTGCCTTTCTCAATTGCCTTGTAGGGCGGAGTGGTTCCAAGAGGTTAGATCTCAAAACATTGGACTCGGTCGAGCCATTTACAGCGAGAGATGTTTTGAGAGCGATTTATTCAAATCGTGAATTCGAGGTCAGAATACCCTTGAGACTATATGATTTGAAGGACAATGAATTGGATAAATTGTTGGTTGAAGCAGGGGATTATTTAGATTTTGTCTTGAGAAGACTTTATCTGCTCAACGAAGAAATCCGTAGCGAAAAAGGGTGCGACACATTGTATTTGGGTTATCCTGTATTACAGCATCGTCATCTCCTAAACAGTGAATTGAATTTTACAGCACCGCTTCTTTTATGGAAGGTTACATTGAAGCCTTCTCCTCAATACGATCATTGGATTTTGGAGCGCAAACAGGATGATCCAATACGACTCAATCAAGCGCTCAAAAACTGGCTGATCGAGAATCACTTGCCTATCCCCGTAGAACCCCCTGAGGAGTTGCTTGAGGAGGGCCACTTGGATTACAAGGCTTTAGAACAATATGTTACAGGGATTTCTGAGGTTTTTGGTATAAAGGACGACTGGAAAAGCTGGCTCTGGAATACGGATACTCTGGGCCCGGATCCACTTCCAGATCCTATTGACATTCAAACAACCCCTCCAGGGTTTAGGCTGTATACCTCGGCCGTTTTAGGGATTTTTCAAGCGTACCGTGAGGCGATTATCCAAGACCTCAACAATTATTTGGAACAGGGTTTGGAAAGGAACCTAAATCTGCCCAATACGCCTTTGTTTGACCGCTTTGAGTTTTCTGCAGTTGAATTGGATACCGCTCAACAACTTACCCATACCAAAGTTGGGCTCGGTGGTCATTCGGTTATCCACGGCCCACCCGGTACCGGCAAAAGCACCGTATTGACCGGCATTATCACCACTGCGTTAGCCAATCATCGTCGCGTTTTGATGGTTTGTGAGAAAAAAGCAGCCTTGGACGTGATAGCAAATCGTTTGGACGAATTGGGTCTTCGTCAAGTTTATGCCCTAATCCAGGATGCTTCAGCAGACCGTAAAGCGGTAGTGACCAAGGCTCGAGCGCTACACGATAAAATACCGGCGCTGCCTATTCCAAAGAAAGATTGGGCCACTCATCTCAGCATAGAGTGGAACGTTTTGTGCGATGCATGGAGTCAGTATGGAATAGAGCTGAAGAAGCCCCTATGGAATGGTCAATCCGTCGAAGAAATTTTGATTGAGTTAACGGCGCTGAGTTCACACGAGGCATTCAGCAGGGAGGACTTGCCTCATATACGTGATGAGCATGTTCTCCCCCTGCTTGCAGCTTTGGAAAATGAAGAGGCTTTTGGGACATTATTGAAATACTGTGCCGACAATTTGTCAATGATGGTCAAAGTGTCGAATTTCATTGAACAATCGAAATGGCCCCAAGATGTCTTGGCAGACGGAAGGCAATTCCTTGCCTATTACGAGGAACAAGTGGGTCGAAATGAACGTCATATCGAAAATACCCAAAGGCTACTTCGAATTGCTCAAGATTTGATTCCTTTCCAAAAAGAGCATGAATATTATCTGATTCATAAAGGTCTTTGGCGCTTGGTGCGCTGGATAGGTTCAGGCGCCTACAGGCGTTACAGGTCAATGCATCAACAACTGGCGCTTTATGCTTTGTCGATGGATACGGGGCCGGGACTTCCAGGCCCGGATTTGAAACACTATGTTGCGGATTTAAAGCAGAACCTAAGCAAATACAATCAGTACGCTGATTTATTGAAAGAAATTTCATGCAATCCTTCGGATTTGATTGGGCATGTCAATTGCCTGAAAGAACTCCGTAATCTGAATTTGGAATGGAGCCCC
>VHAW01000170.1 GCA_016872225.1 Sphingomonadales bacterium
TCAGTCACGGGAATTTGCTCCGGGTTCCCGTATACGGTGCAACTGGAGGAGAAAACCAAATTGGTAATTCTAAATTGATCACAAGCCTGCATCAAATTGATTTGCCCCCCCAGGTTATTACGGAAATAAAGGAGAGGATGGGTCGAAGATTCACCGACGGCTTTGAAGGCGGCAAAATGAATCACCGCATCGATCCCGGATTCGTGGGCGAGTACATTTGTTATAGCCTCCGCATCAACCAGGTCAACCTGGTATTGGGCATAGTTTTTGCCGGTAATTTCCTGGATTCTCCTAGAAACCCCATTCAAGGAGCGGCTGTAATTATCAAGACCAACCACATCGAACCCGGCTTCCAACAGGGCAACAGCGGTATGGGAGCCTATGTACCCGGTGCTGCCGGTCAAAAGAATGCGCGCCATTGTTAGTTTACCGTTAAATCATGGAATCCAAAGGTGGATATATCAATGTTTGAGCAAATTCAGCAAGTATTGCCCGTAGCCTGACTTGGTCAGCGGTTGGGCAACTTTTTCCAAGCCGACCGAGTTGATATAGCCCATCCTCCATGCGATTTCCTCAATGCAGCCAATTTTGAGACCTTGTCGCTCTTCAATAACTTGAACAAATTGACCAGCCTGCATCAAAGACGCAAAAGTACCCGTATCCAACCAAGCGGTTCCACGGTCCAGAACTTGAACTTTGAGTTTGCCTTGGGCGAGGTAATAACGATTCACATCCGTGATTTCGTATTCCCCTCGGGCCGAGGGTTGCAGGCTCTTGGCAATTTCCACGACTTCTTCGTCATAGAAGTACAATCCGGGAACTGCAAAATTCGATTTAGGGCACGTAGGCTTTTCCTCAATGCTTAGGACTTGAGCGTTGGTGTCAAATTCCACGACCCCATATCGTTCTGGATCTTGAACATGGTAGGCAAAGATCACCCCACCATCCGGTTGGCTATGAGATTGCAACATTTTGCTCATACCGGATCCATAGAAGATGTTATCTCCAAGGATCAACGCAGATTTGGATCCGTTAATAAATTCAGCGCCCAACACAAAAGCCTGCGCCAGTCCGTTGGGGACTTCTTGGACTTGGTATTCAAAGCGACAGCCAATATGGGCACCGTTTCCCAATAATTTTTTGAAGGAAGGAAGATCCTGGGGTGTGGAAATGATCAGGATTTCTCGGATACCGGCCATCATCAAGGTGGAGATGGGGTAATACACCATGGGTTTGTCGTAAACCGGCATCAATTGTTTGCTGGTTCCCAATGTCAACGGATGCAATCGGGTACCGGAGCCCCCTGCTAAAACAATGCCCTTCATTTTGAAAAAGGTTAGAGCGTTAAGATTATGGATTTCGAATTTGGTCTGCAAGCAAGTATAGTACAGCCATGCGTACGGCAACACCGTTTTCGACCTGTTGCAAGATGATGGAATGAGGTCCATCGGCTACGTCCGATTGCAATTCCACGCCTCGGTTAATGGGTCCAGGGTGCATGATCACGATGGGATGCGATAAGCGGTCCAGCCTGGCTTTGTTGAGGCCAAAGTACATGGAATATTCCCGCAACGATGGAATGTATTTTGTTTGCTGTCTCTCAAGCTGAATGCGTAAAACATTGGCTACATCGCACCATTCCAACGCTGCATCCAGATTGGGTTCAAAACGAATTCCCAAATCTTCAAGGTGGGGTGGCATTAACGTTGTAGGACCTGAGACCATAACTTCGGCGCCCAGTTTTCGAAGACAAAATAGGTTAGACATGGCTACCCTGGAATGAAGAATATCCCCGACAAGGAGAACCTTAACGCCTTGAATGCGGCCAAATTTCTGACGAATTGAAAAAGCATCCAATAAAGCCTGGGTGGGGTGCTCATGAGCTCCATCCCCTGCGTTGACAATGCGCGCCTCCACGCGGTCTGCCAAAAATTGACAGGTTCCAGCGTGCGCATGGCGGACGACCAACATGTCGATTTTCATGGCCAGAATATTGCGAACCGTGTCGCTCAGGGTTTCTCCTTTGGCAATGGAACTACCGCTGCCCGAAAAGTTGACGACATCGGCAGATAGACGTTTTTCGGCCAACTCAAAAGAGAGGCGAGTCCTTGTTGAATTTTCAAAAAAAAGGTTGGCAATGGTTAAATCCCGCAGTGAAGGTACTTTGCGAACCGGTCTATAAAGAACCTCCAAAAACTGATCGGCGGTTTGAAGAATGAGTTCCAAATCTTGAACCGTGGAATCCTTGATGGCAATCAAATGACGCGTGCTCAGGGTTGTTATGGTAGCCGATGGGGGGGTAACGCCGTGGTTCATGTTGAAGCAGATGAGGGTGCGAAGGTTTCTATCCAAACCAAATCCTGGCCGTTTTCTTCTGCCCAGTCTACGTGAATCCGCTGGTTGGGAACGGTATTTACCTGCCGGCCGTGGTAATCGGGTCGAATGGGAAATTCTTGGCTGTAAAGCCGATGCAAGAGCACCATCAATTCCACCCGTGCCGGTCTTCCAAAATCCAATAAAGCGTCCAAGCCGGATCGGAGTGTTCTGCCGGTAAATAACACATCGTCGATAAGGATGACGTTTTGGCCTTCGATCGAAAAATCGATATGGGTTGTTGAGGGAATTA
>VHAW01000171.1 GCA_016872225.1 Sphingomonadales bacterium
AATATGATTCAAGCCTACAGCATTGGTTTGGATGTTGAGGTGTCTCAAGACAGCGCGGGCAAAATCGACATTTCTTAGGTGGGCATTCGTTGCAAGAAATTCGTTCATTTCTTCTTGGTGCACCAGGTTGGCAATCGCTCTTAGGGCCCACCCTGGCATCCAGCGGTATAAGCGGGGATTCTTCTCCGCAAAGGCTTTGGCGACATCAACCTTCATAGGGAGATCAGGCCTCAAAGAGGGGTAGTGGTTCCATCAAGGCGCAGACTTCCAGGCCTATTGCTTTTAACATGGAATCGTTATCGTAATCTTGGATAGCTCGATCAATCCACTCAGCGATTAGATCCATATGAGTTTCTCGCAGACCTCGGGTGGTTATGGCCGACGTTCCTAAGCGTATTCCACTGGTAATCATAGGGGATGCGGTATCAAAGGGCACCATATTTTTATTGATGGTGATATGGGCTTTTCCTAAGGCCTGCTCCGCGGCTTTTCCTGTGCATGATTTGTTACGAAGGTCGATGAGCATAAGGTGATTGTCGGTGCCTCCGGAAATAATTCGATAACCTCTTTCCGACATGGATTTCGCAAGGATCTGAGCATTGGCTTGAACCTGTCGGGTATAGTTTTGGTAAGCCGGTTCGAGGGCTTCCCCGAATGCAATGGCTTTGGCAGCAATAATATGTTCCAAGGGTCCCCCTTGGGTTCCCGGAAATACACCGGAATCCAAAAGGCTGCTCATGCTGCGTAATTCACCTTTGGGATTTAACAAGCCCATAGGGTTGGGGAAGTCCTTGGACATCATAATGATGCCTCCTCGAGGACCGCGTAAGGTCTTGTGGGTGGTGGACGTTACGATGTGGCAATGCGGAAAGGGGTGGTTTAGGAATCCAGTTGCAATGAGTCCGGAGGGGTGTGAAATGTCAGCCATCAAAAGGGAGCCAACTTCGTCTGCAATTTCACGTAACCGAGCATAATTCCAATCCCGAGAATAGGCGGATGCCCCGCAAATGATTAATTTGGGTCGAACCGCTTGAGCCTTGGACGCAACCTTGTCCCAATCAATAAGACCGCTTTCTTCCTCGACACCGTAGAAATGGGGACTGTACAGTTTGCCGGAAAAGTTCACCGGTGAACCGTGGGTTAAATGTCCCCCATGGCTAAGGTTAAATCCTAAAATGGTATCACCAGGTTGGAGCACCGCCAACATCACCGCGGCATTGGCTTGAGCGCCCGAATGGGGTTGCACGTTGGCCCATTGTGCCCCGAACAATTGGCACAACCGGTCTATGGCAATCTGCTCGATGCGATCCACCCATTCGCAGCCACCGTAATAACGTTTACCAGGAAGACCTTCCGCGTATTTGTTGGTCAGTATGGAACCGGCCGCCGCCATGACTTGCTCCGAAACATAATTTTCGGAGGCGATGAGTTCTAATCCGCTTCGTTGCCGATGGTCTTCTTGTTGAATAAGGGGGGCTATTTCGGTGTCACGAATCATAAGGCGATCGTTGGAGGATTATTGGATGCAAAGAAAAGCGGTGAAATAAAAAAGATTGGAGATTAATGAAGGGGATCTTGGGCTTGCATACGCTCCCAGTTCCAGGCGCTTCGCATCATGTCCTCCAGGTTGTAACGGATTTGCCATCCGAGTTCATCCACGGCTTTGCGGTTGTTGGCATACACGGCAATTACATCGCCTGGCCGCCGGGGACCGAAGGACCAGGGCAATTTGATTTGGTTAACGGCTTCGAAGGCTTGGATTATTTCGAGAACGGTTTGTCCTACCCCAGTACCCAAATTGTAAACAGACCAAGGCGCTGTAAGGGAACCTTGATTCAGCAGGTGATTGACTGCATCCACGTGGGCTGCAGCGATATCGCAGACATGGATATAATCCCTTAAGCAAGTTCCGTCCCTTGTGGGATAGTCGTTTCCAAATACCGTAAGCTTTTCGCGCTTGCCCAATGCTGTTTGGGTGATGTAGGGGATCAAATTATCGGGGACCCCTACGGTGCATTCCCCTATTCTAGCAGAGGGGTGAGCTCCTGCCGGATTGAAATAACGCAATGCGATCACATGCTTTGCCTTACCCTGTTGCGCAGCATTGGATTTGACCCAATCTCGTAACAAAGCTTCTCCTACGGCTTTGGTGCGCCCATAAGGGGATTCAGGTTCCAGAAGGGGAGAATCTTCCGTCACGGGAATTTGCTCCGGATTCCCGTATACGGTGCAACTGGAGGAGAAAACCAAATTGGTAATTCCAAATTGATCACAAGCCTGCATCAAATTGATTTGCCCCCCCAGATTATTACGGAAATAAAGGAGAGGATGGGTCGAAGATTCACCGACGGCTTTGAAGGCGGCAAAATGAATCACCGCATCGATCCCGGATTCGTGGGCGAGTACATTTGTCATGGCCTCCGAATCAACCAGGTCAACCTGGTATTGGGCATAGTTTTTGCCGGTAATTTCCTGGATTCTCCTAGAAACCCCATTCAAGGAGCGGCTGTAATTATCAAGACCAACCACATCGAACCCGGCTTCCAGCAGGGCAACAGCGGTATGGGAGCCTATGTACCCGGTGCTGCCGGTCAAAAGAATGCGCGCCATTGTTAGTTTAT
>VHAW01000172.1 GCA_016872225.1 Sphingomonadales bacterium
CGGTAAAAAGCCTGAAGAATTTTTCGCCAAATTGAAGGATTTTAGGCTGGAACAATCGTTAGACCTACCATTGCTACATGATCCTAAGCCAAAATTTAGGACTACAGCCCTCAAAGATTATAGCCCGTCTGATTTGTATTCGACGGGCATAGGATATTCAATGTTAATAACACCGCTTCAGATACTTTCTTTTTACAATGCAGTGGTAAATGAAGGTTTTCGGGTTGAGCCCTCACTACTTGAAGAAATTCAACGAGAGCAAGTTAAGCAGCCTTCTGTTCGGTGGGATTTGTTCGGCGGTTGGTTTAAGTCTACAGGGGTTGAGGAGGTGGAATTCGGCACAAAATCAAGTGATGCAATAGCCAAGGGTCATAGAATTCTAGATCGTGACAAGGCATTGGCGGCTCGTCAAATGATGCGAAGAGTAGCAATTGACGGAACTGTCAAAGAGCAAATGAAAGGGTTGACTTTCGGCGTTGGTGGCAAAACTGGAACCGCAAGACTCCGCGATGGCTCAGGGAATTCCTTGAGCAATCGTCACAGGGCAATGTTTATTGGCTATTTCCCCGAGCCTAATCCAAAGTATAGTTGTTTGGTGATGTTGGAAGACCCTCGCAGGGGTATGTTTTTTGCGTCCCAGGTCGCAGCACCGGTTTTCAGGGATATTGCCGAGCAAACCATGGCCATCAAGGAATTTCAACGAATTCCATCGATGGCCGCTGACTCAACCAATAGAAGTTCAATCAAAACGACAAAGCAAGCTAAAGGCAGTAACTGGGATCAGGTTCAGATTGTTGCAATAAATGATTTGCTGGGCATGGATGCCGCCGCTGCAGTTTGGGCTTTGGAAAGCAAAGGTTATCGAGTGTCCCTTCAGGGCAGGGGTAAGGTTAGGCGATGCATGGGTCTTGTGGAATCTTCTTTAAATGGTCAGCGCAGAATCCCCGAAGCGAAACCTGAACAGCGGGTTATGCTGTTGTTAGGAACATGATCTCGCTCAGGGATTTGTTGTCCGATGTGAAGGTTCTGCGGGTTCAAGGCCCCTTGGATAGGTTGGTGGGTTCATTGTGCATTGATCATCGTCGCGTCGTCCCGGATACGATGTTCATTGCACTTTGTGGAACCCAAGTGGATGGGCATACTTTTGTTTCCGCTGCAATAGAGGCGGGAGCAAGGTGCCTTTTGGTCCAGGATTGGCCTGCCCAAGTTCCGGATAACTGTTCTTGCATTCAGGTTGCCCATAGTGCTGTAGCCTTAGGCCTTGTGGCCTCTGCATTCCATGGGAAACCCTCCGAGAAATTGACTTTGGTGGGAGTAACGGGAACCAACGGGAAAACCACAACAGTCACCTTACTGCATCAATTATTCAGTGGGCTAGGTTATCGTTCGGGTTTGATTTCCACTGTTTCTTGCAGGGTTGGGACCAAAGAAATACCCTCTACCCATACGACCCCGGATGCGATACAAATCAATGATTTGTTAGCGCAAATGGTCCAAGAAGGCTGTACCCATGCCTTCATGGAGGTGAGCTCACATGCCATGGCGCAGCATCGGGTAAGTGGATTGCATTTTGCCGGTGGGATTTTCACCAATTTGACGAGGGATCATTTGGATTACCATGGAACTATGGAAAATTATTTCATGGCTAAGCGTTCGTTTTTTGATGGGTTGGGAAAGGAGGCCTTTGCTTTGTTTAACGCGAATGATCCTTATGCCAATGCCATGGTTGGGTCTACCTCAGCCCGTTGCTTTGCCTTTGGTTTGGAAAGTGAAGACCAGGAGATCACTGCATTGGGAGAGGGATATTTCGGTAAGAACCTCGTGTTGGAGACTGCCTCATTGAGCTACCAGGTGGAAGGCCATGTTTTGACCTGCGGATTGAGTGGTAAATTCAACGCATATAACACATTAGCTGTTTATGCCACGGGCAGGTTGCTGGGGTGCAGAATAGAAGATTTGCTCGAGGGTATGCAGAAGCTAACACCGCCCAACGGGCGCATGCAGAGCATCGTGGGGCCAGGAGGGCGATTGGGCATGGTGGATTATGCACATACGCCTGATGCCTTAGAACAGGTCTTATTGACCTTGCAAGCTATCAAAGATTTTGAATCTCGTTTGATTACGGTGGTAGGATGCGGGGGTGACAGGGATCGCGGGAAGAGGCCTTTGATGGCCGCTGTGGTTTTCCGTCATTCCGATGCGATGTTGTTTACGTCCGATAATCCACGTAACGAGGACCCTGAACACATACTGAACGAAATGATGGCCGGTATTTCAGAGGGCTTATCCACGCAGGAGTTTCCATCGGTTGATTCTAGGCAGAAGCTGGTGATTAGGCAAGCCGATCGGGCGGAGGCAATTCGCCTCGCCGTTCAAATGACCGCATCTGGAGATATTCTGCTGGTAGCTGGCAAAGGTCATGAGGCTTATCAGGAAATAAGAGGTGTACGTTACCCATTCAACGACGCAGAGCAATTGCAACACCAATTTGAAAAATTGGAAACACTTGAAAAAGAAGCATCTTCAAAAGGCTAAGGTATGTTGTATTATATTTTTGACTATTTGGATAAGGCCTGGGATTTGAGC
>VHAW01000173.1 GCA_016872225.1 Sphingomonadales bacterium
CAGCTTAGGCGGAGGAGCAAACACGGCCTTGCCCATCTTCGGGTTATTTATGCAGAAAGTGATGGCCGATAGCAAGCTAAACATTAAGCCTTCGAGCTTCACCGCCCCAGAAGGGGGAATAAGCATCAACATGGATTGTTCTGGATATACCTACCAAAAAGCCCAAGATGAAGATACTTGGGGTGACACCAGTGATTAATCCTGCTTCAGGCCAGGACTCAACAAAATAATTTTATTAGCCAAGACCTCGACCACCCCACCAAGCAGACTGTACTCGACACCCTGTCCATCCACGGTTTTGAAGCGTAGGTTTCCTGGATTGGTCAAGGATGCCACGATTGGGGCGTGGTCCTTAAGTACCTCAAATGGACCATTGCTACCAGGAATATGCACCGAAACAACTTGTCCCTCGAAGAGGGTCTTTTCGGGGGTAAGCACCTGAAGGGTTAGAGCCATGGGGTCCTAAGATTGTTCTGCTAGCATTTTGCGACCGGCCTCAATAACATCATCGATGCTGCCCTTGAGATTGAATGCAGCTTCGGGGTACTGATCCACCTCACCGTCAAGAATCATGTTAAAACCACGGATGGTTTCCTCTATAGGTACAAGAACACCCTGCAAGCCTGTGAATTGCTCTGCAACGTGGAGTGGCTGTGAAAGAAAGCGCTGAATACGTCGGGCGCGTCCCACAACCAATTTGTCCTCCTCGCTCAATTCATCCATACCCAAAATAGCGATGATGTCCTGCAATTCTTTATAACGCTGAAGAATTTGCTTGACACGCATGGCGCAATGGTAGTGGGCATCCCCCAGAATCTCGCGAGTTAAAATGCGCGATGTAGAGTCCAAAGGATCCACTGCCGGATAAATACCAAGCTCAGCGATTTTCCGGCTAAGCACTGTCGTAGCATCCAAGTGAGCAAAGGTGGTGGCGGGAGCTGGATCCGTCAAATCATCGGCAGGGACGTAAACCGCCTGAACCGAAGTGATGGAACCCCTCTTGGTCGAGGTGATCCGCTCCTGCATCAGACCCATTTCGGTCGCCAAGGTGGGTTGATACCCCACCGCAGAAGGCATACGGCCCAACAAAGCCGAAACCTCGGAACCAGCTTGAGTGAATCGGAAAATATTATCGATAAAGAAAAGGATATCACGGCCGGTGGTATCTTTCTCATCACCATCACGCAAATGCTCGGCGAGCGTCAAACCAGAAAGGGCAACCCGGGCACGGGCTCCCGGGGGTTCGTTCATCTGACCAAAGACCAGGGAAATTCGAGACTCCTCCAGCTGTTTGTAATCCACTTTGTCCAAAGCCCATTTACCTTCCTCCATTTCATGGCGGAAAGCATCTCCGTATCTGAGAACGCCTGATTCGATCATCTCACGCATCAAATCATTGCCCTCGCGGGTTCGCTCACCCACCCCGGCAAAGACCGACATCCCATCATAACCTTTGGCGATGTTGTTAATTAACTCCATAATCAGGACCGTCTTACCAACCCCTGCACCACCAAAAAGACCAATTTTTCCCCCTTTCACATAGGGTTCAATGAGGTCAATAACTTTGATCCCTGTAAAGAGAACTTCGGTGGAAGTGCTTAAATCTTCGAAAGCCGGAGCTTTCCGATGAATGGGCAAGCCACCTTTAGCCGTATCAATCGCTTTAAGACCATCAATAGCATTCCCAACCACATTGAAGAGGCGACCTTTGATTTGATTACCGATTGGCATTTGGATAGGTTTACCCGTATCCACCACCGGCATGCCTCTTAACAAACCCTCGGTCCCATCCATCGCCACCGTACGAATGGAGTCTTCCCCTAAATGCTGTTGGCATTCAAGCACAATACGCTGCCCACCAGGACGATCTACATATAATGCATTGTACAATTCGGGAAGCTGACTGCCGCTTTCAAAGGCCACGTCGATGACCGGGCCGATAATTTGGGCGATTTTGCCAGTGGAACTCATAAGGATTATTTTGGCCGCAAAGGTAGGTTAGAACCAGACTTCCCCAAAACAAAGAGCCGCGAATTTGAGTATTACTTTGCAGCCGAAATGCGACTTGCAGCCGAAATGCGACTTGCAGCCGAAATGCGACCACCAATCCTCATCCTTAAAACCTCCTCCAATATCTGTTTCCTACCCCTTGGCCATTTTCCTTCCGCCCGAATTATGGGAAGCATCATGATGTGGCTACTAGGACCGTTGTTGCTTTGGTCCATGGAAATAAGAGCCCAGCGACCAGGTCCTCCCCCCAACGGAAGACCCATCATGCAGCTTTACGGCATCAACATTCAAGGGAGAGTTATGGTCCAGGGACAAAACAAAGGCCTGGACTTTGCATCCGTGGCCTTGCTCAAAACCACGGATTCTAGCATAGTCACCGGCTCCTTAAGCAATAGCGGTGGCTACTTCAGCCTTGAGAAGATCATGCCCGGAAATTACCTGTTGCAGGTACGCTTTCTAGGGTGCCGACCCTTGGATAAATCACTGAAAGTCTCCGAAGATGTCCCGAACTTAGAGGTTGGGAATTTGACTTTGGAAGAAGATGCCA
>VHAW01000174.1 GCA_016872225.1 Sphingomonadales bacterium
CGACCAAAGTTCAAGCTGTTACGAATAGCATTCCCATTATTATACCAGTCCGTTGATCTGTACAAAACAGAGGCAAACCAAGGCATCGTCACGGTCTGATCATCAAGCAGTGAAATATGATTTGCGCCATTGTTTGAAAACAAATGGGCCACCAACCAATAATCACCCGGCTGTACAACACGATCCTGAGGTGAGCCTCCCAGGGTTGCCGGGAAAGGAATCGTCACTCGGCCTCTGGAAACATCAGTCAAAGTCAAAGTATATAAATCGGTTTCCAAAACAACTGCAGCCTGTCCGCCCGGAAGACCCGTGGTTGCATCGGAGGTTTCCAAAGTGAAAAAGATCAAGCCCCCTGCCTGTGAGCCGTTAGTACCAGTGGCCATGAGTGCGGTGGCGGATGTTACGGTGTCCGTATTCACCAATTCGCAAATATTGGCGATTTTGAGGTCAAAAACCGAAGGAGGATTTCCTGTAAAGTTCCTTGTCCCAAAAATCAAAGATGAAGTTGGCCGGCTAACGCTCACCGACATCAAGGAATCGGTGAGCTCAAACTGCCTGGACGCTGTATTGTTAGCTGTTGAATCCAGGCTAACCGAATCAAAGGCTAAACTATAATTCACCCTTGTGAATTTATAAAGCGTAGGCATATAGGCTGTACTGATGGTAAGCAAAGTGTCCGTAAAGGGATCCAAAGTGGGAAGCACCAAGGAAGTTCCCGTGAAAAGCGGGGTATTGGGAGCCGTGGTGTCAATGACCGAAACCTGCAATTGTACACTGTTACGCATGGTTGTTCCAATGTTCTTTACCCTTGCTTGAAAGTACAGAAATGTCTTGTTGGAGTCTGGGATAATTCCGTATTCAACAATCCTATTTCTTGCGGTATCCGGCAGGAACTTCGTGTCTGTAATGCTCATGTCAACCCGAGGAGCCTGCTCCACCGCAATGTCATCAATCATCCAGAAATAATAATCCCCATTGAACAAAAATGCAATCTTGACACTATCCTCCCCTCCAACGTACGAAGAAATATTCACCCGCTGAAAATTATTGTTGGGAGTAGAAGAATTCACCGCAATGTTGCTGTTGAGCGCAAGGGTATCGGACCAGGTAACCCCGTTGTTTTTGGAAAATAACAGATAGGTTCCAGTGACAGATTGCGATCCACCAGGACCACCAAAACGGCGATAGTATTGATAAAACGAAAGATTAACAAAATCATAGGCGCTTAAATCAATGGCGGGTGTAACCAACATGCCCCTGTGGGGAGAGGCCCAAAGCCCTGTTCCGGTTGGAGAACCGTTGTTGTCCAGCCAATCGGAATCAAAAATCATGAAACCGTTGGTACGGGTTGGGGATTGTATTGCCTGGGTTCCTGCGGCATAAGCACCCCTAGACCCTGTACCGCTGGCCGGTAGGGTCGACAAACCACGATACTCCCAAATACCGATAGTATCTGGTATTGCGCCCGTATTGATTCCGCGAAATCCATAATTTAACCAACCCGCAGTATTGGGGTTGGTTCCAAAGTCGAATGACCAGATATTTACCGCCTCTGTTTGAAAAGAAGTGTTGACGCCGTTGTGGGACGGAGCTCCGGAATGGTTCAAGGCACCTGCGTCATGCACGGAGCCGAGGTCAACTTGCTTGATAGCTTGCAACGGACGATGCACTTTGGCCGGCTGCGCATGCACTTCGCTAAGGACCAGACAACCGAGTGCCCATATTGATAAGGAAAGAAACTTTTTCATTTTTAAATTTTGGATAATACTAAGAATAAAAGTTAGATGCACACAAGGTGGTTTTTGTTAATTATTTGCCTTTGACCATAAGTTTGGACGCCAAAGGGCCTTGCTCAGTCCAAAGTTCCACCCGGTAAACAGCTTCAGGCAATTCTCCAAAGGAAGTGCAATAATTCAATGCCCCCTGTTCGGCGTGTACACGTGGTCCTTCGGCCATCAGGCGGCCTTGCAAATCATAACAACGGGCAAAAACGTCTGCGCTATGCTTGAGATCGAGACTCCAGTGGACTTCGTTGACGAAAGGATTAGGGTAAACTTTGGCAGAACTGGCCTCCAAGGCCTGAACCGAAGTGGCCGAGGGATTCCCAAAGATTGCAGCAATTCCCATGGCGGTACCATTGGAATACCAATCCCCATCGACAGGGAGAAAGACGAAGGACGCATAATACGGCATGAATGCCTGATTGCTCAAATCATCCGGTATCCTAATGTGAAAATTGCCTGTATTTGAAAAAAGTTGTGCTCCGGCATAATAGGGGCCCGCTGCCAACACCCTATCTTGTGGGGAACCCGCTAAAATTGCAGGGATTGGGACATCAATATAACCCCGGCTGATATCCGCTGTGGTCAGCGTGACCAGGTCCGATTCAACAATGATCGGAAAATCGATCAACGGATCTGAGGCCAACCCGGCGGTATCCCGAATGCTTACCGCCAAAACTCCACCTGCAACCGAATTCGATCGCAAATAAACTCGAACAGCCGTTACTGTATCGGAACTGGTTAAATTGAAAAGAGACGTGAAAATAACGCCGT
>VHAW01000175.1 GCA_016872225.1 Sphingomonadales bacterium
AGTTGTTCAACGGTAAGACGGAGGGGTTGGTTCATAGAATTAGGCGTTGGAATGGACGGCCACCATATCGCGGCGACCCACCCAAACCATGCGTTGGTTAACAAAATTGGCATCACAAAAGGAAGCGGTCCCCGCGGCATTGCCGCCCGTCCCGTGAAAATCCGAAAAGGCGGCATGCTGGTTCAGGTAAATGGGACCGGTCAGGTTCAAAGAAACCGGTACAAAGGCTTCGGCAAACCGATTGGCCAGGCGGTCGGCCAAGTCAGCATCGGTGCAATACAAGCCGCAACTCAGCGCTCCATGTTGTTGAATTTGTTCCAACATCAAATTCATGGCTTGGTCTGTGTTATCGTAAGGAATTACAAAGGCGATCGGTCCAAATTGTTCCGCACCAAACCAATCCTTACGGTCCGTGGTGGCCTCGATGAGCAAGGGTGAACAGGATAGGGCGTCGGGGAAGGCTTCGTGGGCAACGGGTTCGGAGGCCAACAAAACGGCATCCCCGGCTTGCTCTTGCACGCTTCGAATCCGTGCAAGGGTTCTTGAATTTTGGACCGTCGCCAAGACCCCGGGACCCATCTGCGGATGGTCCTTGATTTTGAGTAGGGCCTGGCTGAGACCATCGACCAAATCCCTGTAGCTGTGGTGTTGGCCGCTGGCATCGGTAATCCCTTGGGTGGGTAGAAAAATATTTTGGGGCGCCGTACACATTTGCCCGGCGTACAACGATACCGAAAAAGCCAAATTATCCCAAACAGCCTTGAGGTCAGGGGCTGAATGCACGAGCACGGCGTTGACCCCTGCTTTTTCGGTGAAAATGGTTTTGCCAAAAAGGCATTGGGCTTCCAGCCATTGACCAAATTCACTGTTCCCGGTATAATCGATGGTGCGTACATCAGGATGGGTGGCCAGCTCTTTGGTCAGGGGATGGGCGGTGCTATCGCAGGCTAGTTGACAGAGCTCAGGGCTGAAGCCGTTTTCCTGTAACACTGTTTGAATGACGGCGGTTACAATGGCGATGGGATAAACGGCCTTGGGGTGCGGTTTGACCAAAACCGGATTGCCTACCGCCAGGCTGGCGTAGAGGCCGGGCAAGCTGTTCCAGGTGGGGAAGGTGGAGCAACCCACCACCAAAGCCACGCCCTTTCCCATAGACTTCCAGGTTTTGTGCAATTCCACCGAGATTTTGCCCATGGGTTTGACCCACGAGGTTTGGTCTGCGTAACGGGTCTGTTCTTGCCAGGCCATGGCCACGCATTCCAAAGCCCGGTCAGCGGCATGGGGTCCGGAGGCCTGAAAAGACATTATAAACGATTGCCCTGTGGTATGCATGGTGGCATGAGCGATTTCGGCAAAATGATCGCGGAGGCGCATCAAACTTTCCGTCAATATCGCGCAACGCAATTCGGCTCCGGCATGGACCCAAGAGCCTCGCGCTTGTTGGGCTTTGGCCACCAGGGTTTTGTCGGCAAACACAGGATAGCGAATGCCCAAACCGCTCTGCAGGTAGGGCGATACCTCTTCGCCCTCAAAACGCAGCGGCTGTTCCTGCAACAAGCGGTTAAAGTCCTTGTTGAGCGAGGCGTTAAAGGAGGCCTCTCCTTGAGCTGCTGCTTCGGCAGGATAGGCTTTGGGATTTTCCGGGAAGGGGCTGTAATAACGGCGGTCGTGCAAGGCAGCGACGGCTTCTTGCAAAAGAGTGCGGTGGGTTTCGATCAGGCTCATAGGTCAAGGTTGAATGGGGCAAAAATAGCTTGGTGCTTACCTTTACAGGGTAACCCTTGAACAATCGCAGAGAATGAAAGGTTTGGAACAATTTCGCGAACGCCAGAAGGCTTCGCTGGAAGGGGGAGGGGCCGCCCGTCGAGAGGCCCAACATCGCAAAGGAAAACTAAGCGCCAGGGAAAGGCTTGAAATTCTTCTGGACCCGGGAAGCTTTGAGGAGATGGGCTCGATGGTAACCCATCGTTGTACCGATTTTGGTTTGGAAAAGGAATTGATTTTGGGAGACGGGGTGGTCACTGGGCTGGGCAAAATCAACGGCATGACCGTGGCCGTTTTTTCGCAAGATTTTACCGTGTTGGGGGGCTCCCTTTCGGAAACCCATGCTGAAAAAATTGTCAAACTCATGGACTTGGCGCTTCGCATAGGGGTTCCCTTGATCGGTCTAAACGATTCAGGCGGGGCCCGTATCCAGGAAGGGGTGAATTCCCTGGCCGGTTATGCGGACATTTTTTACCGCAACGTCAAAGCCTCCGGGCTGATTCCACAGATTTCGGTCATCATGGGGCCCTGTGCCGGGGGTGCTGTCTATTCTCCCGCCATAACGGATTGGATCTTTATGGTGGAGAAGACCTCGTATATGTTCGTGACCGGACCCAACGTAGTCAAAACCGTGACCCACGAAGAGGTGAGTTCCGAAGATTTGGGAGGAGCACAGACCCATGCGACTCGTTCTGGAATAGCTCATTTTACCTACCCCAACGAAGGGGAATGCCTGATGGCCGTGCGACAGCTGATGTCTTATCTTCCGCCGAATTGT
>VHAW01000176.1 GCA_016872225.1 Sphingomonadales bacterium
GAATGGCGAGTTTATGGAAACTGAGCCCGAATCTGTAGAAACTATACCAAATATGGTGGAACAAACCCAGCCAGTCTATGTCTCTGGACCTACTGAGGATGATGTTTTGACACGTTCACGTCAAAGGATCCAAAATTTGCGTAAACTGAATAGTCTGATCAATACACCGGGGATGCCTACCCTGGAGGAGTTGGAGAAAGTGCCGGCTTATGTGCGTGCGGGATACCAGCCCGACAGAGCACCCGGTAGCGCAGAAATTCCTCTTAGCCGCACCAGTATTGGAACGGGCGAAGGAAATTCCGCGATGGTCCAAACGGGTAATCGTTATTTGCACGATAATGTGGATTAATTCTAAGGTCAATTTTACAAAAGTTTGTCCCTATGGGAGAGTTTACATTTGTCGCTAACCTCCCTAAGCCAGAAGTTAATACCCTGAAATCTACCTATGTTTATCGGAGTCCTTAAGGAAAATCCTCCAGAACAAAGAGTGGCCGCTGGTCCAGATCTTGTCAAAGCATGGCTGTCAAGGGGTCATTCCGTTTGGGTTGAATCCGGTGCCGGTGAATTGGCTGCCTACACAGATGATGAATTTAGGGAAGCTGGTGCCCAAATAGGGATACGTTCAGCCTTGCCCTTGGAGGTCCAAGTTTTGGTCATGGTTCGTTGCCCCGGTGATGGACTGCTTTCATCTTCAGACCATGAATGGTCCAAGGTCTGGTTGAACAATGCCCGTGAAAAGAGCGCTCAAGGGGATGTTCGATGGTTGATTGGAACTTTGGCGCCGGAACAGAATCATAAAATTCTGAAACATTGGGCTGCATTCGGTTTGCATATTCTGTCTTTGGATGCCTTACCAAGAATAACCCGTGCGCAGAGTATGGATGTGCTTTCGAGTCAGGCTTCTATAGGGGGTTACCAGGCTGTTCTTGAAGCTGCCACTTTGTTGCCACGTTGTTTCCCCATGATGATGACCGCCGCGGGCACGATTGTACCGGCAAGGGTGCTGGTGATTGGTGCGGGGGTAGCCGGCCTTCAGGCGATTGCAACAGCTAAGCGATTAGGAGCAGTGGTCATAGCTTTTGATACCCGTCCTTCGGTCAAAGAGCAGATTGAAAGCTTAGGAGGTCGTTACATGGAAGTGGAGGGGGCGGTAGAAGACCTCAAGGCAGGCGGCTATGCCGTGGAACAAAGCGAAGAATACCGACAGCGCCAACAATTGATGTTGGAGCAGGAATTGCTTAAAGCTGATGTGGTCATTACCACCGCCCAGATCCCGGGTCGCAGGGCTCCCGTCCTTCTTAATACATCCACCTTGGAATGCATGAAGGAAGGTTCAGTGGTTATTGATTTGGCGGCAGCTTCCGGAGGGAATTGCGAAGGCACCATGGATGGTGAGAATCTTCGTTTGGGCCGTGCCCTTGTCTGTGGCCGCTCTGCTCCGGCATCGTCCAAGGCCCAGGATGCCAGCCGTATGTATGCTCGTAATGTGCTAGCCTTCACGGCTTTGTTGGAATCGCCCCAAGCATCAGCTCTATGGGATCTGGGTCAAGATGAAATTGTTCGGGCCTGTTGTTTAGCCGAAGCAGGGGTTTGGAAAGCCAAATGATGACGATCGCCTTTTTGAGTAACTCCAAGGTCCAATCCTTTAATATTCGCTGATATGGATTTCAGTCTGCAAGAAATTCCCGCTTTGGTCGAAAGCGTTTTGCCCCATTTGTATTTGTTAATCTTGGCGGTGTTCTTGGGTATCGAGGTCATTGGACGGGTTCCTCAAGTGTTACATACTCCCCTAATGTCCGGGTCGAATGCCTTGTCGGGAGTGGTCGTGATTGGCTCCATTCTCATGGTGGGTAGGGCAGAGGATGCCCCATGGCCCGTTTTGGTCCTGGCCTGCTTGTCGTTGGTGCTCGCCACCATCAATGTGGTCGGCGGTTTTGCGGTGACTGCGCGTATGCTTAATATGTTCCGTAAAAAGAAATAAAATGGAGACCCTGATCCAGATTGGTTATTTGGTGGCCCTTGTTTGCTTTGTGTTGGGCATTAAAGGTATGAGCCACCCTGATACGGCCCGTAGGGGAAATTGGACCTTGGCCTTTGGCATGGGGCTAGCGACCTTGGTCACGCTCATGCAACCAGGCATAAACAATATGCTCTGGATTTTTATCTCCTTGGCCCTTGGGTCATGGTGGGGATTGCGGATGTCGTCCAAAGCCCAAATGACCGAAATGCCCCAAATGGTCTCGCTGCTCAATGGATTCGGAGGCTTGGCCGCGGCTTTAGTGGCCCTTTCCGAAGTGATGGATATGTTCTACGGAGTCGCTTTGGAGAAATTGATTATAAGGGTCATGGGCATGGGCGTTTTGGGGAATTACTACCTCATTTTCTATTTGGTGACTTTGATGATTAGTCTGGCGGTGGGCGGTATTTCCTTTACCGGATCGGTGATGGCGATGGCCAAATTGAATGGCAAAGTGAGTGGGCAGCCCGTTCGATTCCCTATGCA
>VHAW01000177.1 GCA_016872225.1 Sphingomonadales bacterium
TCCGAAATAAAGAAACATACAAGCTGCATAAAAGGTCGCGGACCTCGAAGGCTTAACGACAGGAGTTCCTTTGTATCGCAAGCCCATCATTCGTAGCATTACCCAGGCCAAGACACCCCAGACCCCATAATTTTGAAAGGGAGCGACCACCAGGGAAGACCATGGCTTCCCCATTGTAGGAATATGTTGCCATGTCCAAAACCCCAAAGTTGTGGCCCCGGGTTCCATAATCAAGTCCATGAAAACCACCCCCAAAGCCGCAATCCATGCATGGGCTGCCGAAGGCCACAAGGAATACGCGGCCCAAACCAAAATGACCCAATTTAGACCAATCAATGGAGGTACCCCCCAAAGCTTCGGACCTAACAAAGTGCCGTAAACATATGGCCCAAAAATTCGGCCTGTGGCCACGCCCAACCATTCACTCGTAAATCCCAAAATATAACACAGCCCAAGGATAATCCAAGTACCAAGCGACGCCTGATGGCGAGATGTCCATAAGACCCACAAGGCACCCATGCCCAAAACAGGAAATGTGAAAGCCCCAAAAAAACCTCGACTACTTTCCGAAAAGTAACCCAATGCCCCTGCCACAAAAACGATAGGCCATATCAACCAGCTGCACGGAATGGCCCCTCTCCATTCGAGTAGTCTCAAAAAAATAGAACTTATACCCATGGAACTCAAAACGATGGGCGAATATTATTTCCCATCACCAGAGCTATGCTTGGAACTCCTTCGAGATCTCCCTCGGGATTGACGAAGCCCATCCAATAACCACCTGGAAGTGATGTTGGCAGAATGCAGACAAATCGGAATACCCCCCCCCGGATGAACCGAACCACCGCAGAAATACAAACCGTGAATTCGAGGATGTTTGTTTGGATAACGACAAAAAGCAGAAAAAATCGAATTTGAATGCTGCCCATACAAAGCCCCTGCATACGTCTTGGTCGCCTTCTCAAAATGCAGTGGCGTAATTATATTCTCATCCACAATCAAGGATTCCAAGTCACAGCTCAAGTCTGCAGAGAGACGCTGAATCACTGATTTTCGAGTGAAGTCCCGAATTTTGTCCCAATCCTGTTTCTGGTCGCAAGGCACGTTCACCATGACAAACCAGTTTTCATGGCCGGCAGGAGCATCTTCGGGTCTTCGTTTGGAGCTCACATACACATACATCGTTAAATCATGGTAAAGCTGTTTGTGGTTTAAACTATCAAACTCCTTGCGGTATTTTTTGGAAAAGAACACATTATGCAGAACCAATTGAGAAAAGTCTCCCTTGATACCCCATTGAAAAACTATGGCAGACATCCCAAGATTCTTAACACGCATTTTGGGCTCCATCAAATCTCTAGAGAATAAATATTCTTTGGCGTAAGCAATATCCAAGGCCGACACCACCCTATCAAACGAAATTTTCTCATCCTTGATTTTAACACCAAGAACCCTTTGTTGGAACACATGAAATTTATCGACTTTGGTGTTTAGCCGAACTTCAACACCCAAGTCGTTTAGGAGTGCCGCCAATGCATCCCGAATGGCAATCATGCCGCCTTGGGGATAATACGCCCCTACTCCAAATTCCACGTGATTAATCAAGGCCAATGTACCGGGAGCCTTATAGGGATTGGAGCCGTTGTAGGTCGCCACTCGAGAGAATATTTGAGTGGTTCGCTCTTTATCAAAATGCCTTTTGTTGAAACGATATAAACTTTGGAAGGCCCCAATGAAAGGCAAGGCAAGAACCTTGATTAAGTTGGCGGCCGTCCATAGTTCGGACCTCCGATGAATGGACTTCTCCAAGAAAACGGGAGCAGTCAGTTCATACAACCATTTCACCCGCTTAAAGTAACGCAAAACCTTGGAGGGGTCCTCATTAAACTTTTCGTACAATTCTTGGCTGAACTTCTCCTGATCAACCCACGCATCCACCCAAGCATTCTTAGCATAATGATACCTTGTAATCAAATCCAGGCGATCATAGCTCAAATAACTTTGTAAATCCTTACCACAATCGCTGAACAATCTTTCCAAGGTTTCAGGCAATGTGAAGAGAGAAGGGCCGCAATCAAACCGAAATCCTTGACTCACACGTTCGCTAAGTTTCCCGCCCAATTCAGCATTGGCCTCGAAAAGCACCACTTTGCAACCTGCATAGGCTAATCGGGCGGCAGCGGCCATGCCTGCGACACCACCACCCACCACAGCAACTTGAGCTCTAACAGCATACCTTTCTCTCTTCCTGATTTCCCTATTATTTTCCGACATATTGGGTAAAATTCAAAAAACTAAGGACCTAAGAATCCGCTTTGAATTTCAACCCAGGGTTCATTAGGGTTTAAAAACAAACCAGCCTGCCAAAAGACAATCTAAGATAACCCATCAAAAACTAAAATTTCATTTTTTTATAAAATTTTGACCACTCGTTTGAAGTACCATTAGTCGAATATCCTGGCCCACCAAT
>VHAW01000178.1 GCA_016872225.1 Sphingomonadales bacterium
CACGAGAGCTATCCCTATTTTCCAATCAAAGCCTAACGGCTCAACAGCGGGCTCAAGGGCCTTACCCAAAACGCCAGCATAGCTTTGTTCCAGCGGTGGCAAATCTTGCTTGCCTCTTAGGGTATCCATAACATCGTTTGCGGGGCCGAAGGAAGATAAGGCCCACAACAAAACTGAAACTAAAACAATCACCTTCCCTGCGCCTTGCACAAAATTAACACAATATCTTACGGGTATCTGCCATAGATTTCGGGAAACCGGCCATTGATACGGCGCAATTTCCAGCATAAAATAGGATGGTCCTTTGGGTTTTATCCAGCGCTTCATAACCAACGCAGAACCTATCGCGGTCACAACACCTAAAAGATAAAGCCCCATCATGGTAAGGCCTTGTAAACTAAATATGCCTAACCAATAGCCGTTCGGTACGGCAAACTGAATGAGCAAAGCATACACCGGAAGTCTAGCGCTGCAGCTCATCAGAGGCAATACCATGATCGTGGCTATTCTTTCCTTCCAGGCAATAATATTCCGGGTTGCTGTAATCGAGGGAACTGCACAAGCAAAGCCCCCTATCATGGGTACAATCGATTTCCCGTTCAAACCAAGCGACCTCAAACCATGATCCATCAAATAGCTTACCCTAGACATGTAACCGCTTTCTTCCAACACTACCAAAAAGAAAAATAATATAAATATCTGGGGCACAAAAACTAAAACGCCACTAATACCAGGCATTAAACCCCGCACAAGGAAGCGCGTCCATCCTGGATGATGTTCCTGCAAGATCTGTTGCATAAAATCAGCGGCCCATAACATCATGCTTTCAATGCCGTCCATGGGATATGATGCCCAGGCAAATAAGGCCTGGAACATAAGCAACATCACCGCTACAAATACCCCATATCCCCAAAATGAATGCAAAAGAACTTTATCAATAGCATTCGGTAATGCGGGCTTAGCTTTGGTTTCGTGGATGGGACATGATTTAAGCTGTGCCGCAATGCGGCTGTATCGTTCTACGGTTTCTACTGAATGAACGCGATGTATTTCTTCTTGACGGGGTTGGAAAACTCCCATAGGAGGATTATACAATTGCATCCATTGGTTTGCAGGAGGGGCACCCGGATTCCGATTCCCTGGCGTATATGTAGCTATAGGCCTGCGTATTGCTCGTTGAATTTCTTTAACCCCCCGACCCTTTCGGGCATCAGCCGCTACGGCTATCAAGCCTATTGTTTCAGAAAACCACCGTATGACCCCTTTTAGGTTCGGATTATTCACGCGATCAGCTTTGTTCAAAACCACCAGCATGGGCAGGTTGAGGTCGCGGATTTGGCTAATAAGAAGCATGCTTCGAAACAAATTAGAAGCATCCAAAACCAAAAGGATGAGGGTGTCCCCCTGAGCGTCCAACGAAGCCTGAATGATCTCGCGACAGGCTACTTTTTCGTCTTCAGACTGCGGATATAGGCTGTAAGTTCCCGGAAGATCCACAAGGTCTGCAACAATCCCGTTGCCAAAATCCAACGCCGATTGAAGACTTTCTACCGTAACGCCTGGAAAGTTTGCTGTTTTTTGGTGCAAGCCCGAAAGTGCATTGAACAATGTGCTTTTGCCAGAATTAGGGTTTCCTGCTACTAAAATTCGACTACGCTTCATCCTTCGGGTGGTGTTAGAGTGGAAAACTCCTTTGCTACCAAGGGGGATTCGCCCCAGCGCACCAACACCGCCTTGGCTTCTTCGGCCCTCAAGGCTAATACATATTCTGCAACCCGCAACGCAAGAGCGCGGCCACCGGATGCCCTATGTACAATTTCCACCCATTGCCCGGGTAAACAACCCATCTCTATTAATTTAAGCGAGAGGTCTCCTTCTATTAGTCGCACAACCCTCAGGGGCTTACCCGCCGGGGCGCAATCCAAGTAGCCTTCCGAATTTGTTAGACCTAATGAATCACCCATGGGTTTGAATGGGAGGGGGTTGTGCAGGATATGGTGTTTCACCGACTTGAGGACAATTACACCCCCGCTTACGATTTGTTGCACAACCTGTTACGAAAAAAGTAGCCGCTATCAACAAGGTCCATCGAAATGCTATCGAAATGTCTTTGGGGTGTCGGTTGAGTGGATGGAACTTTAATGCTTGCTCGTTATTTCTTCTTCTCTTGTAGAAGGGGTTCGGGTCTTTATAATTATCCTTACCGGTGAAGAAATAAGTGAAAAAAGCTGGCATGGTATAGCTCAAATTTAGGGCCTTTTCGGGGTTCATCCTCGCGTATAAACCCTTTGAACGCGGTCAGTAATGGAGGTCAAAATTTCATACGGAATGGTATTGCAGGATTTGGCCCACTCCTCAATTGTACCAGGCTCACCAAAAAGACAAACCTCGTCCCCTATTTCCGCAGGCATGTCTCCCAAATACACCAAACAAAAATCCATGCTTATTCTCCCGATCGTTGGAACGG
>VHAW01000179.1 GCA_016872225.1 Sphingomonadales bacterium
CACCCGTTGCCTTTGGCCGTGTTCAGATCCCTTTGCATAAGGCCCAGGTGAAGGCGACTGTGGTAGGTGCTGAACAGGGCCATTTCGCGGACCGTTACCTTACCCAGTACCGGATGCGGGAGAACTTGATGTTCCAAGTAAACGGGCGGGCACTTGCTTAATTGTTCAGCGTATCGCTCGGTCAGGCGCGTTAGTCGTTGGTGGATGCGGTGTCGCTGGGAGGCGGATTGGGAGGGGGGCGCAAAGAAAACCGGAGATTTGGCCTTGATTCCGGCTAGCCTGGCCTGGTATCGTTCGACCAAAGCATCGTAGGACCTGGAGGGCCGGTTGGAACGACCCCATACCAAGCGTTGAAGGGCATAGGGCCAGGACGATATCCATACTACAATGCCCAACGAACGAATTAAGTGTACCAAATGTTGGGCCGGACTCCATTTACCTTCCAGAGGGGGTGAAGCATAGGTTGAATCGTCCAAACTGGACGCAAAATCCAAAGCCTCACGGTAGGCCAGGATTAAATTTGAGATCAATGGGTCTTGGACTTTTTCCATCGTTTGGTAATAGATCGTTTGAATTTACAATTTTCTTTTATGGGATGAGATAAGGTAGGAAAAGATTTGCACTTTTGTCAAAAAATGAGGAAACTTAAAACCATGAATTTGGCCTTTTGGATGGTCTTGCTTTGGGCCTCCTTCCAAACCGACCAAGCCCGCGGGCAATTCTATTGCATCCCGACGCGTTTTGCGGAAAGCCTTGTGCCCCCGGCTCCGGATTATGCTCAGGAACGATTCTGGGCCGCTTTGCCTGAGCGCAAGGACCGCGCCGATCGGACACCCCCGGGACACCGTGACGGGCAGGAACAAGCCGGCGTGGATGTTTTCTATATCCACCCCACGCTGTACAATACCAAACCCAAAACCGCCTACCGTTGGAACCAAAACCTGAACGAAAAAAGTCATAACAGGGAAATTGATCGCTTGCCCATACATTTTCAGGCCTCGGTCTACAACGGGGCCGGCAAGATCTATGCACCTCGTTATCGACAGGCGCACTATTCGGTGTTTTTGACTACGCATTTGGACGACAAGGAAGCTGCGTTGGGCATTGCCTACAGCGATATTGAGGCGGCCTTTGCCTATTTTTTGGCGCATTACAGCCAGGGACGCCCCTTCATCCTGGCGGGACATTCCCAAGGCACATTGCACGCAGCACGATTGTTAAAACACAAGATTATCGGAACTCCATTGCAGGATCGTTTGGTCGTGGCCTATTTGCCGGGCATGGCGGTTCCCGCCGATTCGTTGGCCGGTCTGCCGGTCTGCGTGGATTCGACCGCTACGGGTTGTTTTGTGAGTTGGAGCACGTATTTGCGGGGTTATATCCCCCCCTCGTATTCCCGAGGCCTGCATCGTGCGGCTTGTGTCAATCCCATCAGCTGGACCTATGTTCC
The DNA here is from genome assembly GCA_016872225.1 of Sphingomonadales bacterium. Classification (GTDB taxonomy): domain Bacteria; phylum Bacteroidota; class Bacteroidia; order UBA7662; family UBA7662; genus SYHX01. The sequence goes on from VHAW01000179.1 coordinate 1,451, forward strand.
CACCACTGGATCCGGATCAAGGGTCCAGGTTGACAGCGTTTCTGGGTTGGCTGCGGGACCCTATGCGCCCAAAAGCCAGCATCGTGGAGCAGTGCTCCGGCCTTTTTGGAAGAAATACCCTGGTATATGCGATGCCCAGGTTCAGGGCGGTATGCTATGGGTCACCAAGCCCCGCTTTTGGGGTAGCTTTCTGTACCGCTCCCCCAATTACCATACCGGGGATATCAATTTGTTTTATTTGGATATCCGCGCCAATGCGGTGCAACGGGTTCAATCTTTTGAGCGGAGTTTAAAAAATCGTTAGAAAATAACATATATTTGGATATGGGAACGATGCGACAATTGCTGCAGGAACTGCAAAGTTTGGGTTGGTGGGGTAGGCTTTTCGGATGGGAAAGAATTCGGCGTATGTTGCTGGAAGCCAGTTCGGAGTGGGAAGCCGTTCAGTCCGCTTCGGCCCAGAATAGCCAGGCTGTACAAGTTTTGCAGTCGGAGAAAACCGCAGCGGTGCAGGAAGCCCAAATGGCCCATAATCGCGCTGTAGATCTGCAGCGCGACAAAGACAAACTTGATAACGAGTTGGTTGCTTACAGACGGGATGTCCAGCGGTTAAGCACGGAACTCGCGGCTTTGAACCAAGCTGACCAACAACGAAGAACGGAGCTTCAATCCAATTTGACTTCCTTGTCCCAACTCAAGGAACGCTTGGCCGAAGAACGCCTCCAGGAACATCAAGCTCGTCAGGAAGAACTTGAGCGCAAGCAACAACGCCTTCGCCAGACCTGGCAAACCCACCAAGAGAATGTTCGTAACAAAATTCGTCAAATTGCCGACCGTTATACCCTGACGGTTGTTGAGAAGTTTCCGCTCAAAGGGGAGCCGGACAACGTCCTCTCCTTGTGTGAGCAGTACGTCGTCATGGATGCCAAGAGTCCGGGTGGGGAGGATTTGGCCAATTTTGCGACCTACCTTAAGGCCCAGGCCGAAGCTGCC
>VHAW01000180.1 GCA_016872225.1 Sphingomonadales bacterium
GAAGTAACCTGACCTCCTTGGCCGCTTCGCTGGCTTACAAAAAGCGTAACACGATTCACCGTTGGTCGGTTTTGTCGGGTCGCGAAAAAACCGGTCAAGCCTGGTACGGCTTATCGGCCACCGAATGGAAAAACAACCCTCGCTTCAATATCGCGGGTCTATTCACCAACGATTCGGGGCAAACCTCCTTTTACCCCAACCAAACCGATAACTACCGACAAGACCACTGGCAGTATTCCATCAAACACCACAGTCCTACGGGTTGGTCCTTTCATAACACTTTTTTTTATACCCGAGGTTTTGGGTACTACGAAGAATACAGCGTGGACCAAGCCCTGGCCGATTACGGACTCCCTCCGGTCGGTGTTGGCAACGACAGTCTGGTGGTCCTGGCCACCCGTTCGGACCTCATCCGCCAACGCTGGTTGGACAACCACTTTGTGGGTCAAATCCTTCAGGCTCAGTACCGTGGTTGGACGCTAGGGGCCCAGGTCCAACGCTATACCGGATGGCATTTTGGCCGCGTACAATGGACCCGCGTTGGGGCCCTCAGCCTACCCGAGCACGAATATTATCGCAACCGAGCGGTCAAAAGCGAGGTCTCGGCCTTCATCAAAAACCAGCGCCCCCTTAGCCGCGATAGTCGTCTTCAATGGTACGGGGATTTGCAATGGCGGGGTATCAACTACGCCCTCCTTGGAGAGGGAGGAAACGGGCAGCCACGCCCAATCCAAAAGGTCTTCAACTTTGTGAACCCCAAAACGGGTCTTCATTTTCAAGCCAACGAACGCTGGTCCCATTATACCTATCTGGGTTTGGGGCATCGCGAGCCGGTTCGCGACGATTTTGCTTCGGCCTATGGGGTGGGAGACAGCAACATCATCTTGGTTGCTTATCCCTATCCACGCCCTGAACAAATGGCTAACCTGGAATTGGGTTCCCAATACCTAGGCAAACGCACCCGCTTGGTCTCCAACTTTTATTGGATGGAATACCGGCATCAATTGTTATTGACCGGACGCATCAACGATGTCGGGGCCTATACCCGCATCAACGTTCCCCGTTCCCGGCGATTGGGTTGGGAATTCCAATGGGCCTACGATCTCCATCCCCGACATCAGCTCCAAATCCAAGGAACCCTGTCCCGAAATCGGGTAGAACGATTTAGTGAATTTATTGATAATCAACTGGTTGCCGAACGCCAAAATACACCGCTTGCCTTATCTCCTGAACAAATTCTCAACTGGTTGCCGAACGCCAAAATACACCGCTTGCCTTATCTCCTGAACAAATTCTTGGAGCCTCGTGGATGTGGAAGCCCCTCCGAAATTTGGAGGTGTTATGGAATATGCAATGGGTAGGTCGTCAATTCCTGGACAATTCCGGCGACCTTGGTAGAAGCATAGACCCCTACGCTGTTCATCAAGTTCAAGTACAGTGGAACGGAGCCTTGTTAGGGAATCGCCTGCTCAAATCCCAAAGCGAAAGCCTTCAAATTCGCATCGTCAATCTCCTCAACCACCGCTACGTCGGTCACGGTTACACTTACGGCACCTTCGACGGCCTCGGCCAACCGGTTACCAATAGCTATGTTTTCCCACAAGCCCCTCGTTATTTCCTACTAACCTACCAGTTGGGTTTGTGAATGAGTTCCTGACAAAACGCCTTGATTTGATCCCGGACCGTGTCAAAAGCGGCTTCGATTTCTTGGGGGGACCCTTGGGCCTTGGCGGGGTCCGGGAAGCTGTGGTGCATACGAACGGTGAGCATGCCGGGTTTGCCCGGTAGCACAGGGCAGTTTTCTTGGGCGTTATCGCAGACCGTCAAAATCAAGTTGAAGGCCAAGTCCAGGTACTCATCTACGAGGGTGGACTGTTGACCAGAAATATCCACGCCGTCCCTGGCCATACTGGCCACCGCGTTGGGATTGAGCCCATGCGCTTCGATACCGGCGCTATAAACTTCGACCGAAGCATCCGCATATTTCCGAAGATACCCTTCGGCCATTTGGGAACGGGAAGAGTTTCCGGTGCACAAAACGAGAATTTTCATGAATTAGATTTCGGATGTGCATCCTCTCCAAGGAACTAAACGAGCAACCAGATGAGATTAATAACTGTAAACTTGGGATCAAAGCCAAACCAAATTTGAAGTACAACAACAGAAATAGTAATAATGAATGGTTTTTTATATTTAAACCAGAATTTTTTAATTCTCATAATATAATATTTTTCTAAATTTTGCAACGCCGGAGCGTTTAATTTTTAAAGGGATTACCCCTTAAACTCCACAATTGATGCAAAGGTTGGTGGGCTCGGTGAAGAAGCGCAACGATTCCACGCCACCTTCCCGCCCAATTCCGGAGGCTTTGGATCCACCAAAGGGGGTACG
>VHAW01000181.1 GCA_016872225.1 Sphingomonadales bacterium
AAGGCAAGTTGGATGTCCTAGTCGCCACCAATATTATTGAATCGGGTTTGGATATTCCCAATGCCAATACGATTCTTATTAATCAGGCTCAGAATTTTAGTCTGAGCGATTTGCACCAAATGCGAGGAAGGGTTGGAAGGTCCAACCTTAAGGCCTTTTGTTATTTGATTGTGCCTCCTTTATTTACCCTCACTCAGGAAGCGCGCCGAAGGCTTCAGGCAATTGAACAGCATTCAGATCTGGGATCTGGTTTTCAGATTGCGCTTAGGGATTTGGATATTCGAGGAGCAGGAAATATGTTGGGTGCGGAACAAAGTGGATTTATCACGGAAATAGGCTTGGAGCTTTTTCAGAAAATTTTGGACGAAGCGATTCGGGAATTACGCAACAACGAATACGCAGAGCTTTATACCGACCAACCTTTGGTGGAAGAGGCTTTCAATGTGCAGTTGGACACGGATGCAGCTGCCTTAATTCCTGACTATTATGTTCGGAACACGACCGAGCGTCTTAGTTTATACCGTGAATTGGATGCCCTTGAAAGTGAGGAAGCTTTGACGGCCTTTACTGACCGTTTGACAGACCGTTTTGGCTCCTTGCCCGAACAAGCCCAGCAATTGATGGTCTTGATGCACCTTCGTTTGCAGGGAGCGCGCTTGGGTATGGAAAAAATGGTTTGGCGCAAAGGTCGGTTCCGCGCGCATTTACCCGATGGTTATCGACAAGATTATTACCAAGGCCCTGTCTTCGGATCAGTGTTGCAGGCAGTTCAACAGTTTCCAGATGACTGGGTTTTGCGTCAACAGGGGTCCATCGTTCAGTTGGTTTACCAGCATCCGGTTAGCGTACCCGCCCTGTATCAAATTTTGTTGCAGGTCAAATAGTCTATTGAATTACCAAAGAATAAGGCCTGCGATGGCGCTGAGGAGGACTATTTTGAGGATACGTTGGGCGGTATGCAGGGAAGATGCAGAAATAGATCGAAACATCAAAAATGTACTTAAGGCTACCCCAAGAAGCTGCAAGGCGAGCAAGTAAGGAAAGCACGGGTGAACGTGGCCATAGAAGACTAACCATAATACCGGTATCGCCAATCCTCCCATAGAAACCAAAATGATGTTACGGGTTTTTCGGAGACCCATAACGACCGGCACTGTGCGGTATCCGAAGACAGCATCCCCCCGAACATTTTGACAATCTTTGAGAAGGCCTCGAACCCATTCCAAGACTCCTACGTAGAACACAAATACCAACATGGGGATATTGGCATCACGGTAATAGAGGACCATAGCCATGAAGGCGGCTTGAAGAAGAAGAATGGCGGCCATATTGCCTAACAAAGGAATGCGCTTTAATTTATGGGAATATAACCATAGGCTGGCGCCATACAACATATAATAGGCAAGGAAACGATACCCTAAGGGCCAAATCAAGAGCACCGTAAGAACACTCAGCCATAACCATGCTTGCAAGGCTTGAGAAGGGCGTATGACCCGGCCCACGATGACTTTGTGCGGGTGATTGGCCATATCCTTTTCCAAGTCATAGTAGGCATTGATTAAATACCCTCCTGCCAGCATCATGGCAGTTCCGACAATGATGAACCAAAGCTCTCGGTCCAATATGAATTGCCACCCTCTGCGGGGCGCTTGGTCCAAAAGAAATCCAGCGGCCAAAACCTGAGCTACCGCCAAGATGAAAAGATTGTACCAACGAATTAGGCCCAAGAATGCTAAGCCCCGCAGCAATTTGAGGTGCAGGTTATGGCCAAAGGAGCGGCCCTCGGTTTTAGAACCGGTGGATGACGCGTAATTCGTGGCCATCCAGCATAGATTGCGTTTGTTCAAGGTCTCTGGTGAAACCAAGGAGATACCCTCCCCCCCCGGCCCCGCATAGTTTGAGGTAGTAAACCCCGCTATCAATTCCTTGCTGCCATACATGACGGAAGGAATCCGGTATCATGGGTTGAAAATGTTGCAGGACAAGACGCGATAAAGAGCGTAAATTTTGGAACAACGGCCCTGGCTTGCCGTTCAGAAAAGATTTAATGCATTCATTGTTGTACCGATTAAATTCTTGACGAATCATTTGCCTGAATCCATCCTGTTTTAGTTTCTCAAGAAAAATCGAAACCAAAGGCCGGGTCTGCCCTGGTTGACCGGTATTCAAAAGAAATATAGCCCCTTTGCCGGAGATGGCTTCTGTCGGGAGGGTGACTTGCCCCAGTTGCCTCTGGCGGTCGATTAACATGGGAATCCGCATATAGCAAATCAACGGATCCATTCCGGAGGAACGACCATGAAAATAGGATTCC
>VHAW01000182.1 GCA_016872225.1 Sphingomonadales bacterium
ATGTCCCGTCCCATTATCGAGGCTAAGGGTCTCATAAAGTCCTACGGAACCTTCAAGGCGGTCGATGACCTGAGTTTTGAATTGCTTGAAGGTTCGGTTATGGGATTTCTAGGACCAAATGGCGCGGGCAAAAGCACCATCCTGCGCATGCTGGTAGACCTTATTCGCCCTGTTGCCGGGAATTTATGTTTGTTTGGTTTGGATTACCGCCGTCATCGCGGTCAAATTTTGTCCCGGATCGGTTGCTTGATTGAAAAACCAGATTTTTACAAGTATTTGGGGGCCTTGCAAAACCTTGAATTGTTGGGGAGGGCGTCCGGAATTCCCAACCCCAGGCAGCGGGCCATGGAAATGTTGGAATTCGTGGGATTGGCTGGACGTGAACGTGATACGGTTTCCTCCTTTTCACACGGGATGCGTCAACGCCTTGGTTTGGCGCAGTGCCTGCTGCACAATCCTGACTTGATTATCCTGGATGAGCCAGGGACCGGTTTGGATCCTCAGGGCATTGTGGATATGAGGGAAATGATTTTGACGTTGAATCGCGAACAGGGCAAAACCATCTTGCTTTCTTCCCATCATCTGCCTGAAGTGGAGGCGGTTACCACGCACCTGGTGCTGATGAACCGTGGTCGATGTTTGGTGCAGGGTTCCGCAATAGAACTTTTGTCCCAGCAGGATCGCAAAATCCGCTTGGAGGTGGATAACGCCTCGGCCGCGATGCAATGCTTAAACTCCATGCTGCTTGGCGACAAGGTACAGCAAAGCAATGCCCATTACCTCGAGCTTACCTTGAGCCGGGAGGAATTGCCTCCTTTGATCAAGGTCTTGGTGGAGGGCGGCATCGCAGTTTATGCCGTGGAATCGCGTCAGAAATTAGAAGATTATTACATGCAGATTCTTCATCAAACCAGCAACGAAACCTCTCATGTGGTGGGCCTCCCTCTATAACGAAAGCATCAAAATCCTAGCCAAACCCAGATCCTATCTTGGGTTCTTAGCCATCACCTTGTTGGTGGGGGTCATTTTGTTGGCCTTGGCTTTGGACGGCGAATCCTATTTGGATTTTGTGACCGGATCGTTGGAACAAAACCTTATGATGGAGGGCTCCATGCTCAATGGTCATCTGGTGGGTTTCATTGTTCTTCAGATGTTGGTGGTGCATTTGCCTTTGTTGGTGGCGTTGGTGACGGGTGACTTGATATCCGGGGAGGCGGCCATGGGTACCTTACGTAACTTGGTTACCAGACCGTTGTCTAGAAAGTCGTTGCTGCTAACCAAATACGGAGCTGCCGCCGTGTACACGATGGTTCTCTTGGTTTGGTTGGGCTTGATGGCGGTTGGGGTCGCTCAATGGATTTTTGGTCCAGGGGATTTAGCGGTGCTCAGTGGGGAGGGCTTGCAGATCCTTCCTTCGGTCGAGGTGATGCCGCGATTTCTGCAGGCCTTTGCTTTGGCTTTTTTGGCGTTGTACACTGTGGCCTGCATCTCGGTGACCTTTTCTTGTTTGGCCGATAATTCCATTGGGCCCATTGTCGGAACCATGGCCTTGATTATGGTCTTCACTTTGATTGGCACATTGAATGTGCCCCTGTTCGAAAATGTTCGTCCCTTCCTTTTTACTACGCATATGGCGGCTTGGCGGTCTTTGTTTGTGGATCCAACGCCATGGGGCGATATATGGTTTTCGGTGGGCCTTTTGACCCTTCATTGTGCGGTGCTAATGGCTTTTGGACTTTGGTATTTTGATCGCAAGGATATTCTCACTTGATTTTGAAACAATGATATTACTTTCTAAACGAACCTTTCTTGTTCTGTTGTTATGCTTTGGAATGGCTGGGCCTTTGATCAGGGAATCAAAGGGTGTAGGGTATGTTGCTATGCGGTCGTTTCATGGGGATGAAAATTCAGCGATTCATCAGGTGGATAATGTTCTACAAAGAGATGCGGAAAGGCTGATGGAACAGTTGGCGACTCGCCTTGAAAGTATCAGCGATCTTCAGGCGACCGTCCATGTTCAAGCGGATATACCTCGCGTTAAGGTGAGGCCCTTAACCGCAGAGATGTTTTTTTTGGCCCCGGATCGGTTCAGGCTGCGTAGTGCTCGAATCGCTCTCCTCCCTCGTCAAAACCCAATGGAACTTTTTGAATTTCTCAAACGGGTCAAGAGCTACCGGACCTTGGCTATGGGGGTCGAAAAAGTCCGAAATCAACCCTGCCTCATGATCAATGTTTTGCCGTTAGACGGCAGCAACGATTGGCAATTGATTCGCTTATGGATTCACCAAGA
>VHAW01000183.1 GCA_016872225.1 Sphingomonadales bacterium
TCGAACTTCATGACCGCCTCGCGGACCATCTCCTCGGTAAGCACCGGGTTCAGGATGAGTACGGTTTCATATTGATTCATAGATCAACGGGGTTAAGACCGAAGTTTTCTTCGGGGTCGCAAATATAAGAAGAATATTTCCGAAATCGCCCACCCCGCTTAACTTTGGGCAAATGCAAGATTATCAGGTTTCCGCCCGCAAATACCGCCCCCCACGCTTTGAGGAGCTGGTCGGTCAGGACCATATCACCACCACCCTGCGTAATGCCATTGCAAAGGGCCAATTGGCCCAGGCCTACCTGTTTTGTGGGCCCCGAGGCGTCGGCAAGACATCCTGTGCTCGCATTTTGGCCAAAACCATCAATTGCTCCTTCCGTGATAGCCATCAAGAGGCTTGCGGAGAATGCCCCTCATGCCAGTCCTTTGACCAAGGCAGGTCCCTTGCTATCCATGAATTGGATGCCGCCTCCAACAATTCCGTGGACGATATTCGATCCCTCGTTGAGCAAGTCCGTTATCCACCCCAGGGAAGCAATTACAAAGTCTATATCATCGATGAGGTCCACATGCTCAGCACCGCGGCATTCAATGCCTTGCTCAAGACCCTCGAAGAACCCCCTACCTACGCCAAGTTTATTTTGGCAACCACGGAAAAACACAAGATTCTTCCCACAATTTTGTCCCGTTGTCAGGTTTTTGATTTCAAAAGAATACGCCTTCAGGATATCGCCGAACGTTTGGCCTTGGTTTGCCGATTCGAAGAGATTGTCTATGAGAACGATGCCCTTCTGACCATTGCATCGCGTTCAGACGGGGCATTAAGGGATGCTTTAACCATGCTGGATCAATTGGCCGGATTCAGTGGAGGGAATCTCACCAACAGCCTCGTTTGCGATCAATTGGGTGTACTTGATAAAGCCCTTTTTGTGGACTGCACCAAAACAATGTTTGCTGGCGATCCTACGCAAACCCTGCAAGCGCTGGATAGCATGGTTGCTCGTGGTTACGATTCCATCCTTTGGGTGCTTGGGATGGCCTCCCATTTTCGTAACCTACTGATGGCCAAGACACCAGGAACCACTGAACTCATCGATTCCGGCCAGGAATACAGGCAACAGCTTATCATTCAATCTCAAGAAACGAGCACCGATATGCTCCTGGCGGGATTGCACCTACTCAATCAGGTCGAACTGCAATACCGACAGTCCAGACAACCACGGCTCCTCGTAGAAACAGCTGTGATGAAAATTTGTTATTTGGCCCAAAGAAGGCAAAAGAATACAAATCCTGAACCGATTCAAGGGCCAAAAATTCCCGCTGAATCCGAGACCCATCCCCTGCAAGGCATCACAACCCGATTGCCGGTTGCCGACTTTAAAACACCTGCTCAAGTCAAAATTCAAGCCAAGGTTCCGTCTGAGTCAAGCCCTAACAACTTGCAAGAATTAAGGGTACAAGAATCAAGCGAACAAGCATTAAAGGACTTCTCTGACCAAAAATCAATCCCTGAAACCCCAGGCAGTGCCAACTTTCAAAAAGAGCATTCTTCTAAGCCGATTTCTTCGAACACCCAAAACACCGCCACGGCCACCACGGTAGATTTCCTTCAAACATTGCGGGGACATTTGGGTAAAACCCAGGGAAATATCAAACCAATCCCCAAAGAAAGCAGTCACCAGTGGTCCCCCCCACCCCCATCGTCCTGCCAAAATCTTCACAAGCTATGGCAACACCTCGTCCAAGAATGCAGAGACCATAACCTGGGCGGCTTGGAGGGTATTTTGAGCAGAAATATGCCCCTTGAAGAGAACCAGGATCGCTCATCCGGGTCCAATGCTAAGGCATCCAATGAGCCTTTATTACTACCTGTAATATTATATTCCGATACTGAAAAATCATTGTTTGATGGCGAAAAACAGGGTATTTTGGACTTTTTGGTGGAATTTGGGGGCTTCGGATCACGTCCGCAATGGGCCATTCAACAGCAAGAAAACAATACTCAAAGAGAAAAATTCCTCACTGAACCCGAAAGATTCAATCGTTTAAATGCTGAAAATGAAGATTTTAAGGATTTGAGTGCGCGGTTAAAATTATTTTTAATTTAAAAATTGATAATTTAGTACAAAATTTATATTACTTTTGACGTCCTTAAATATTTGTTTAATTAAACCATAACACGATGTCCGTTAAACTCAAGCTCAAAAACTCCAAGGAAA
>VHAW01000184.1 GCA_016872225.1 Sphingomonadales bacterium
CCATGATGCGGCTACCCGCTTTAAAATGCCCAGGAAATTTACGCCCGCACCAGGGGCACAGGCTTGGCAGCTCAGCAATGCGCAGGTATTGGCCATGGCGCCCCATGCGGTTGCCCTTGCGCTTCATGATCGTGCTGGTATGAGTGCCATTCGTAACAAATCCCTAACTTTGACGGAAATGCTCGAAACAGTCCTCCTCCATTTTTTGAAAAGTCACCCTGAATTGAATGGGCGAATCTTGACTCCTTCCAATCCGGAACGTCGAGGTTGTCAACTTTCTTTGTACCTGGAACATCGTGGTCGCGATCTTTTCGATCACTTGCAATTCCACGGAATTTTGACAGATTGGCGAGAACCCGATACCATTCGGATGGCCCCGGTTCCCCTTTACAACAGGTTTGCCGATGTGCTCGCAGTACATCAAACACTTTTGTCGTTTTAGTAAGGTCCTCTTGTTTTATCAGAATATTTTGTAAACCAAAGCATATGAATTTCTTCCCTTCATCAAGGATTGGGGTAATCCTTCGTTTTGGGCTCAAAGTGGTCTTGATAACAATTTTCTGCGCCTGGCCTGGAACAGAACTCAGCGCACAAGTAACCCGGCACACCCTGAGCGGATACGTGCGCGATGCTGCCGGAAAAGAAGCGCTTGCGGGAGCCAGCCTCTGGGTACCTGAGATACAGAACGGTACCAGTTCCAACGCCTACGGATTTTATTCCATCACCCTCCCATCGGGTACCTACAAGTTACAGGTGAGTTACGTGGGGTACCAAACCCAAACGGTGCAAATTAACCTGGATCGCAACCAAAGTATGGATTTCGCTTTGGCAGCCGCCAACGACCTTCAAGAAATTGAAATCATCGATGACAGGGTTCGACGTCAAGCCCAGGAAATTCAAATGAGCAAAGTGGAGCTGACCCCTCAACAAATTCAACAAATCCCTATGCTTTTCGGGGAGAAAGACCTGCTCAAGACCTTTCAATTAATGCCCGGGGTGCAGAAGGGCAACGAAGGCAGCGCGGGCCTGTATGTACGCGGTGGTGGTCCGGACCAAAATTTGATTTTGTTGGACGAGGCGACCGTGTACAATGCCTCGCATTTGTTCGGGTTCTTCTCGGTATTCAATGGGAATGCCATCAAGAACGCTTCCCTTACCAAAGGAGGATTCCCTGCCCGCTACGGGGGACGGCTATCCAGCGTTCTGGATATCCGCATGAAAGACGGCAACATGGACCATTGGTGCGCTGAGGGGAGTATCGGAAACATTTCCGCCAATTTGACGGCCGAAGGCCCCATCCTCAAAAACAAAGCCTCCATGATCGTCTCTGCGCGTCGGACTTATTTTGATTTACTGACCGCACCATTTCAGCTCGCCGCTTCCGATGGACAGGGCATTGGCGGATATTATTTCCAAGATCTCAATGCCAAAATCAATTATCAGCTCGACGATAAGAACCGACTCTACCTGAGCGGCTACCTGGGTCAAGACAAATTTTACGCGAATATATTTGCGGGGGGGGCGGGTGAACGTTCCAACTCATCGCTAGGTTGGGGTAACAAGACTGGCACCTTGCGCTGGAATCATCAAATCAGCCCCATGGCTTTTCTTAACACAAGCCTGATCCTTAGCGATTACACCTTTGCCATCCGAATATCCTCCGATTTTGATAACGAAAGCTTTGACCTGCGGTATAATTCTACCATTCAGGATATTGGCATCAAGGCTGACTTGGATTGGCTTCCTACGCCGCAACACAAGATCAAGGCAGGATTGCAAAGCCTGCGGCACACCTTTATTCCTGCTGCCTTTGTGTTCAAGAATTCTAATGCCCCGGAATTCAATCTGAACAGGGTAGCCAGGGAATATTCGCTCGAAAGTGGATTCTTTGTGGAAGATGAATGGTCGGTGAGTGAACGATGGTTGCTGCACCCGGGGCTTCGTTTCTCGACATTCCAGGCGGGCACCCAAACCTATGCCCGACCCGAACCGAGAATTGCTGCCCGTTACCTGCTTCGTTCGAACCAGTCCATCAAGGCCGCCTACTCCAAAATGAACCAATACCTGCATCTCTTGTCCAATTCGGGCACCGGCTTGCCCACGGACTTATGGGTCCCGGCCAATCAAGAAATAGGGCCCCAGTTTTCGAGGCAGGCCGCCTTAGGCTATACCC
>VHAW01000185.1 GCA_016872225.1 Sphingomonadales bacterium
GAGATGCATTCACCGACTGGTTCGGCCTTGATGTTTTCGGGGCGAATAATTTTGATCAAAGTCTTCCCGATTCTTCCGGAGGAGTCATCACCATGAAGGGGAAAGCGAACCGGTTTCTTGAAATGGCGACAATCAAAGGCAAACCCGTTTACCTGAATGAAACTTCTGCGAAATCGGTTCACCTGACACCTGATTCCACTGACAGCCAAAATGACTGGAACGCGTGGTTTGCCAAATTCTGGAACTTCATGGATCTTCATCCGGAAATCAGGGGCTTCAATTATATTAACGCAAACTGGCCACCTGCCTCGAATCCCGGGTGGGGTGATGCGAGAATTCAAGTCAGTCCTTGGATCAGTTCCAGATATAGAACAGAAATGTACCGTACGAAATACCTTCATCTGGGTGGTCGGGGTTGCGTAGGACCCGCAAATATAGAAAACCGCCAATCTTCCGCTTTTGTATCGGTATTTCCGAATCCCGCAGGAACCCTGGTCCAATTTGAGTTTTCTGCCCCCATTCCGGGGGAATATTCCCTATCTATTCTTGGTATGGATGGAATCCTTCGAGCCGGTACTACCGTAACCATTCCAAATCAGGAACTTTTCAGGTTTTCTCTCCCGGTTGAGGGTTTTCCGTCCGGGGTTTATGTTTTTCATATCAGAGGAATAGGGCGGGTCTGGGCAGGAAAGTGGGTGAAAGAATAAAGAGCCAGTTTGAAGGATTGGGCAATTGACGCATGATACTTCGTTTTCGGCGCCGGACGAGCCAGCTACGACTACTACAGCTACTACGACTACAAGTACGGCACGAAGCATGTGCGAGCGGTTCGCGCTTTACCTTAACCATTTGCCGTTACTCGGTAGGGGCTTGGACTCAGTGACCAAGCTAAGTACCTTCGGGAAGGCTAAATCCAATTCCTATGAAATACGCTGTTTCATTGCTTGCAATGGTGTTTGCTGTTGCTGCAACGCCCTCGATGGCTCAAAAGCCAAAGGCAAAGCCGATAAGTTAAGCATACAAGACGGCCAATTATGGTTATGAATGTTATGCCGTGACTGAGAGGGAAGATTGTGATAAGTGTGAAGCCACAGGTGAATACGGACAAGTGAGTACACCTAAAATACCTTGTTCCAAATGCGAGGGTGTATCGAGTGCAATGCTAGCAAAATTTCCTTGTTCATCTTGTTCAAATACACGCAAGGTAAAAGACCCCAATTATGTCCACTTTATGCTGACGATCTACAGCTTGGTTTTCCCATCACTGTTTTGATAAAACCTTGACTGGCTCTCCAACATCGGTATATTATTGTTGACCTACCTTTGGATGGGGATAAAGCCTCATTAAGATTGGACATTTTTTTTAGGTCGAAACAGGTTCATCTTACATCTGATTCCACAGGCCGCCAAAACGACTGGAACGCGTTTTTTGCCAATTTCTGGATCTTCATAGATCTTTACCCAGATGGTCGGGGTTGCGCAGGGCTTGCAAATACAGAAAACCGTCAATCCTCCGCTTTTGGACAGATATTTCCGAATCCGTAAGAATTTTGATCCAAATCAAGGATTTTTCAGGTTTTCTCTCCCGGTTGAGGGTTTTTTGTCCGGGGTTCATGTTTTGATATTAAAGTGATGGGAAGGTTCTATCTTTATATTGCGGAATCCGTAAAACCTTGTAGTATTTAAATGGACTATAAACATTTATCATGGATCGGAAAATTTGTTTGGTAATTTTGCTGAAAATACTCTTTATTGCGCCTGTGCATGCCGGGGTGTTTTACGTTAGCACAAGCGGTTTGCCTGGAAACCTTGGAACTTTGGCTCAGCCATGGACCATTACCTATGCTTTTCAAAATGCGCAACCAAACGATACAGTTTGGGTAAAAGCAGGAAATTATGACTCGGTGAATCTTAGCATAAGCTATCCTCAAACGACTTTCATTGGTTATACCAATATACCGGGTGATTTAACCAGTAATTCTATACCCGATTCGCTTAATACCTTTCTTCAAAATAGTTACGACGCTATTTTCCCTACTATTGATGGAGGAAATCGGGCCACGGCCGGCATAGGTATAGACTTCGTTTCGTCTAACCGCATTAAT
>VHAW01000186.1 GCA_016872225.1 Sphingomonadales bacterium
TGAACGCCGCGCATCGAAACGCAGAGATGGGATGCATCGACGATGACCGCAAGGTCTTTGGTGTGTAGGACTTCTTTGAGACCATCTGCAATTTGGTTGGTCAAGCGTTCTTGAACCTGGGGCCTGCGGGCATAGTAGTGAACCAAACGGTTGATTTTCGAGATTCCAATGACTTTACCGGAGGAGAAATAAGCCACATGGACTTTGCCCACGATGGGTACAAAATGATGCTCGCAATTGGAATGGAAGACGATATCCTTTTCGATCAGCATTTGATTGTAATCGTATTTGTTTTCGAAAAGGGCAATCTTGGGCTTGTTCGCCGGGTTCAGACCGCTGAAAATTTCTTTGACATACATTTTGGCCACCCGGTCCGGGGTGCCACGAAGGCTGTCATCGGTCAGATCCAAACCAAGAATATGCATAATCTCCCGAAAATGCCGAGCGATTAACTCCATTTTCAGGTCATCATCCATCGCAAAGGCATCCTCGCGAAGCGGGGTATCCGCGGAACCGGGTAGGTGGTTTTCGCCTTTCTCGTAGGCATCGAGGAGCTCAAGTTCCCGAGCAGACAGCATAATTTCTGGGTGTTTCATACAAAATTACTTTTAAATCTAAGTGCTTAGGCAATTCGGCCCGGAGGATATTCCAAATTAACGCGGAGATATGCTCGGCAGTGGGGTTAACGTTGGCAAATTCAGGGATATCCAAGTTAAGATTACGGTGATCCAAGCGGTCTGTGACCTTCTCCGCTATTAAATCGGAAAGAACTTTGAGGTCAATGACATAGCCAGTTTCAGGATCCACTGAACCGGTGACCTCGACTTTCATTTCATAATTATGTCCATGATAATTGGTTAGCGAGCATTTGCCAAAAACCTCCCGATTTCGGGCATCGTCCCAGTCGGAGCGGTACAAACGATGGGCGGCATTGAAATGGGCCACCCGGCCAACGGTAATTTTCATGGAAGTTATGGCAATACAACACGATGGACGAGGATTTGTTTGTGGCTCCATAGTTTTGGCGGCAAGGCCTATGCGGGTTAGCTTTGTCCAATGCCTCTGATTTGATGATGCAATCCTCATTCGATCCATTGCAAGTCGCCTCTGTTAGGGGTTCTGAACCCGGTGTTAATACGGAAGAGTCCAAAAACCAGCCCAAAGTCATACGAGCCTGGTGCTTTTACGATTGGGCAAATTC
Source organism: Sphingomonadales bacterium (assembly GCA_016872225.1). GTDB lineage: Bacteria > Bacteroidota > Bacteroidia > UBA7662 > UBA7662 > SYHX01. Next base: position 1,202 of record VHAW01000186.1, read on the forward strand.
CGTGTACAATCTCTGCATCACCACCGCTATCTTTCCTAGTTACTACAAGGGAGTGACCGATGCTCTCTCCAAGGAACGCGGATGGTCCCGCACCGTCACCAACGAATGGGGCGCCGGTTCGGAGGTGGTTTCGTTTGTGAAGTGGGGTTCCTGGGAGGTGCCGGCGGGGAGTCTGTATTCGTATGCGTTGGCCTTGGCGTATTTGTCTGTGGCCTTTGTATCCCCTTTGTTGTCGGGCATGGCTGATTACGGGGCCAGGCGCAAAATGATGATGAACTTGTTCATTGGACTGGGTAGCCTTGCCTGTCTGGGTTTGTATTTCATGACCGGGGCTACCTTGATGTGGGGTATGTTATGCTTCGTGATTGCGGCCTTTTCTTGGGCGGGTTCCGCTTTGTTTTATAATGCTTTTTTGCCGGTCATCGCTACCGAAGATCAAATGGACAAGGTCAGTGCCAGGGGTTTTGCTTACGGGTATGTGGGCTCTGTTTTGCTCTTGGTCATTAATCTGGTTTTCATCCTCCATCCGAAATGGTTGAATATGGATACTGCGGGTGTTACAAGGCTGTCGTTTGTGAGTGTGGGCCTGTGGTGGTGGGGCTTTTCCCGCATTACCCTGCGTGGGCTGCCCTCCGAAAAGGCCAGCGGCCCCGGTCTTGCCGTTCAAGGCCTGGGGGGATGGTTGCGGATTGGTGTGGGCGAATTGCGTTCCGTCATCAAGCGCATGCGCCAAATGCCTGATCTCAAGTCCTTCCTGTTGGCCTATTTCTTTACCTGCGCCGGATTGCAGACTATTATGCTGATGGCCACGCTCTTTGGGGAGGAGGTCCTGGGCTTGCCCAGGG
>VHAW01000187.1 GCA_016872225.1 Sphingomonadales bacterium
AACCTCCGTCAAAAAAAGGAGCATAGAGTGCAAAGTGGTTCGCCGCAAAGGCAAGCTCTATGTGATCAACAAGAAGAACCCAAAGTTTAAACAAAGACAAGGATAATATTATGGCAAGGATAGCTGGTATTGATTTACCCCGCAACAAGAGAGGCGAAATTGGTCTCACCTACATCTACGGAATCGGCAGGTCTTCCTCAAGGAAAATTCTGACCAACGCCGGTGTGGACATGGACACCAAAGTAGGCGAATGGTCTGACGAGCAATTGAACGTTATTCGTAAGTTGATTACGGACGAATTTCGAGTAGAAGGAGAATTGCGTTCAGAGGTTCAGTTAAATATCAAGCGCCTGATGGACATCGGATGTTACCGAGGACAGCGTCACCGTAAGGGTTTGCCGTTGCGTGGTCAGCGTACCAAGAACAATTCCCGCACAAGGAAGGGTAAGCGGAAGACCGTGGCTAACAAGAAAAAAGTAACCAAGTAAAAATCTCATCTTTATTGATATTCATTAACTGTATTAATTCGTATGGCTAAATCAACCAAAGTTGTCAAGAAGCGCGTTGTCCGAGTGGATGCAACCGGTCAAGTGCACGTGCATTCGACGTTCAATAACATTATTGTATCCATAACCAATTCCGAAGGACAAGTAATTTCATGGGCTTCTGCCGGTAAAGCAGGCTTCAAAGGCTCCAAGAAGAACACCCCGTATGCGGCCTTAGTCGCAGCTTCCGATTGTGCTAAGGCAGCTTACGACTTGGGCATGCGTCGGGCTGAAGTCTTCGTGAAAGGTCCTGGTGCGGGTCGTGAATCTGCCATTCGTGCAGTGGCTACCATTGGGATTGAAGTGATGGCCATTAATGACGTGACACCTATGCCGCATAACGGTTGCCGTCCTGCCAAACGTCGTCGCGTATAATCATTTTTTCTATATTTTTTGCAGTAAACATTATTTAATATCATGGCCAGATACACCGGTCCCAAAACCAAAGTTGCCCGTCGCTTCAAAGAGCCCATTTTTGGGCCGGACAAGATTTTGCAAAAAAAGCAATACGGTCCAGGTCAGCATGGTCCTTCCAAGCGTTCCCCCAAGAAGTCGGAATATGCCGTACAGTTGGGCGAAAAGCAAAAAGTTAAGTACACATACGGTGTTCTTGAACGTCAGTTTTCACTGACTTTTGACAAGGCCAATCGTAAAAAGGGCAGTACTGGGGAGAACTTGCTCAAATTTCTTGAGGCGCGTTTGGACAATACGGTCTTTCGTTTGGGTATTGCTCCTACCAGAGAGGCTGCACGTCAACTTGTTTCTCACCGTCATATCGTCGTAAACGGTAAGGTTGTTAATATTCCGTCCTATCAATTGCACCCAGGCGATTATGTGGGTGTACGTGAGAAGTCCAAAAACCTGGAAGTTGTTGTGGATGCCGTAGGCTCCAAAATGGTTTCCAAATTCAATTGGCTTGAATGGAGTAAGGAGAAAATGGAAGGGCGCTTCGTGGATTTCCCCGAGCGTGATCAAATTCCAGAAAACATCAAAGAACAGCTTATCGTCGAATTGTATTCCAAGTAATTTATTTTAGAATTTTAAATATTATCCATGTCTGTAATCGTTTTTCAGAAACCTGAGAAGGTCATCATGCACAAAGCCAATGAATTTCAAGGCTTTTTTGAGTTTAAGCCCCTTGAGCCCGGATATGGGGTCACGATTGGCAATGCACTTCGTAGAATTTTGTTATCCTCTTTGCAAGGGTATGCCATCTCTTCCATTCGTATTCCTGGTGTTGACCATGAGTTCTCAACGATCAAGGGAATTGTTGAAGATGTAATTGAGCTCATTCTCAACCTCAAGCAAGTTCGTTTTAAGCCGGTAGGTGAGGCAATTGATGGCGAGAAAGTAATCGTGATCCTTAAAGGAAAAGGGGCTTTCATGGCTGGTGACATTGAGCAGTTCGCCAGCAATTTCAAAATCCT
>VHAW01000188.1 GCA_016872225.1 Sphingomonadales bacterium
TTTGCCAACGGCGCAGGGTTGTTTCGTCCACGTCATGTTCTAGGGCATATTTGGCTTTCGAGGCTGGCACCCGCTCCATCGGAGCGGTGCACAGCCAATCCAAATATTTCTGTTGAGCGACGGTGAGAGTTGCTTCTTCGATTGCCATCATTGTGTGTACAATTCGTTACTTTGATGAGAATTATTTGCCAAGTTTGCTCAATGATTCCAGCAATTTTATCTTTTTTTCGTTTAAATTATTCTGCAGCTTTTCTTGTGGTTGATTTATTTCATTCAACTTCGCCATTAGGCGAACAAACGCATGCTGACCAGCTGGTAGATACTTGTCCGTATAATGTTTTATCCGCTCGAATATTTCTACGGGATTTGCCATTTTTTGTGCCCTATTCAGTTCATCCGCATGCTTCCTAACTTCATCCGCACGCTTCCTAAGCCATTCATATGCTTCTTGAGTAGTCATAGCCACTTCAGGCGGCTTCTTTTTTGGGGATAAATTTGGTCCTGCCCATCCGGCCAATCCCGACCCCGGCGCATCTGCTATTTCTCTTTCAATTCGTGCAATATCAGGAAGAAAGTCTCCCGGTGTATGATGTAAACGATTCATCAATTCTTGGGCAAATTGTTTTATCTCAGCATCGGTTTTGGTTGGATACAAAAATTCTTCCAAATTGGCCACCCAACGATTAGCAACACGAATAGCCTTGGGTCCAAGTATTGGTACAGCTTTAGACACCCCCTTGCCGACAAGGCTAGGGCCACCATAAAGGGCGGCATTAATCAACGCCTGTTTTAAAAGTTCTTTATCATCACCCTTCAGGGCTGCTTGAGCCATGCCACCCGTAACCGAATCATCGATTGTTTTGGCCATAGTCCCCGTTGATTGTTCCATAGCCGTTGTTTGGGGCAATTTACCAGGCGCATCTTTGCCCCAAAACTTGAGCAAATCAAGCATTTTGTAAATTTCATCTTCGACAGCCATCATTGTGTACGCAATTTGTTACATGTAACGGTTTGGGGGGGACTATAGGGGGGGAAACGGAAAAAAGCCAGTTTCCCCCGATTTGACCAAACGGCGCGCCAAGGGCGCGTCGTTTGGGCGGACACAAGTCAAAGATTTAAGGAGAGTTATGCCAAAAAAATATCGAATATTGGATAGCGGCGGTCGAGAGGGATATATGGCGCGCGCAACGTCGAAGGGCAGAGGGGGAAAACCTGCCCCAAAAAACGCCCAAAGACCTGTCCACGTGAGTAAGGGTGTACAAAGAGGAAGGTTGAATGCTTCTGCCAAAACATGGGCGGCACTGGATAAAGGTGCACGACGAGCAGGAACAACGGCGCGGCCACCACGCACAGCACCGGGTTCGGGCGGTGGAGGTTTGGGTGCAAGATGGGCTCGCCTAACAGGCGGTGCTTGGCGCGGTTCAAAATAAGGAGCATACTGTAATGGCGAAGAGAGGCGCGAAACCCAAATCGGACCAAAGTTGGATTGATGATGGCCCTTTTCCTTACGAGCCAAGCAAAAAACAAATTAAGGAAGAGGAAAGATACGAACGGGAGCGAAGAAGAATGTTTAATCAATACGTAAGGGACAATCTTTCTACAGGAAAAATGAAAGCCAAATACGCAGAAGGTGTAAAAAACCCCGGTCGTGCACAACCCAAAGGAACAATACCGCGAGCACCACGCAGAGGACCGGGTTCTGGTAGATACATGTCCACGCCGCGACCACTTCTTCCCCGCACGGGACCGGGTTCGGGCGGTGGGGGTCTGGGTTCAAGATGGTCCCGCTTAACAGGCGGCTTTAGGTTCGGTTCAAAATAAAGGAGAAATAAAGGAGAATTATGCCCTACGTATATTCAATACTTGACAATCACGCCAAAGCCAAGAAAAAAGGCAGAAAAACAAAAATATCTGCCTACCCACCCCGAAACGGCAAGGCCAAAAA
>VHAW01000189.1 GCA_016872225.1 Sphingomonadales bacterium
GCTTTGAGTGCGAATTCTCCTATGCCTTCAACGTCGCCATGGGTAGCCTTGTTGCCGGGAAGTCGTTTGCAAGAGATTCGTAAACACCTTCCAATCATGTTGAAAACGGTGAGGTCTATGCAAGGGATTGTCGCAGCTGTGGCCATGGCTCCCGGCGTGAATTCATCGGTGTACCACGATATTCTCAAAGAATGCGGTATAGCACTAACCAATGGCCATAGGAAGATTCTATTGACCGACTGTACCCGCGATTTGTTGGCTTCTGCCGATGCCGCTTTGGTGGCTTCCGGTACTGCGACTTTGGAGGCCGCCCTGTTGGATTGTCCGATGGTGGCCGTTTACAAGGTCAACCCGCTTTCTTACTGGCTGGGTAAGGCGCTAGTGAAGGTCCCGTATGTCAGCTTGGTAAATCTGATTCTGAACCGGGAAGTTATCCCTGAGCGGTTGCAGGGGCTGATGTCCCCATCTGTTCTTTCGGTGGATCTCAAGGCTTTATTACCCTCATCGGATGGCTCCATGCGATCTGATGCCAAGGCCCAGCAGGAAGCCTTTGCGGAGTTGCGCAATGTCTTGGTGCCTGTCTCGGATACTGGGGATACTTCCGTGGCGCTTACAGCCTCGTCAAGGGCAGTTTTCTACATGCAGCAAGCCGGACTCTTGGCTGAACACCCGGTTCGTACGACATGTTCGTCGTAGCTGCCTTGTGCAGATGGCTGAATTTCGCCCCCATTGGCCGATATTTGCAGTCCTTCGGGGGATTAGCTCAGCTGGCTAGAGCGCTTGCATGGCATGCAAGAGGTCGTCGGTTCGACTCCGATATCCTCCACCAAAGCTCAGAACTTAACCCCTTGTTTTTCAAGGGGTTTTGTGTTTATAGTCCCTTCCTACTTCTTGTTCCAACCTCAAACCCACCCTGTACAATGAGTGGTTTTGGGTCACGTTTGGGTCACAAATCTTGGAAGGGCGCTGTATCAGTATCCAATTACAAGGGCAGGATCAGGTTGAGGTGATATAAATTGGTAGGACCAGGATCATTTTAAAAAAACAGCAAGAACTTTATGATTAATTTCATACATAAACCAATCGCTTGAATCCCAGAACTATTTCTATCCCAGGCTTGCTCGCCCGGATAATTTGTTGCATTACCCTTATTCCTCCGATTTTAGGCAGAGGTGGGTTCTTCGATGGCCTTCTTTATGCCTCCATTTCTCGTAATCTTAGTATGCAAGAATGGTATTCAACGCAATTGACATTTAGCGATACCTTCTACAATGAATTCATGTAACATCCGCCATTCATGTTTTGGATAGGGTCCTGGTGGTTTCGGTTGATGGGCGATCACGCGTGAACAGAAAAGTCTTTTGCTTTAGTTATCGCAGTTGGATTATTGTTGGGATTTTATCATTTTTGGAAAAAGTAAATTCCTGGCCAGGCTTATTCGTACGGTTTAGGTTGGTGGATGCTCTTATGGTGCCTTGTGTCAGGGCCTCTGTGGGGACTTGGCCAATTTATACTCGAGAATCCTCTAACCCTATTCACCTTTCTGGCCGTTTGGTCGGCCATGAATCTCAATCATCTTCATGCAGGTTTCGGATTAGGGCTGTTTACTTGGTTGTCATTCATCACCATAGGTCCACCTGCTTTGTTTCCTATTGCCGCTCCCTGGCTATAATGGCTATGTCGATTACGCTCAACACGTGAAACGGTACGCATTGCGGCCTGGTCTTCATTTGTCCTTGGCATATTATCGCTATTAGGATGGCTGTGGTTGCCACTGCGGTCAGCAATCCTTCAATATTGGCTCGCCCAAGTTCAAGCGGTATTCAATGGAGATAAACCATCCAATGAATATGGGTCTGAACATATGCGCATCGATATGGCATTTACTTTTATTTAGCAAAT
>VHAW01000190.1 GCA_016872225.1 Sphingomonadales bacterium
ATGCAGCCGTAATGCCTCCTGGAATTCTGTTCAAGAAGGACTGACCAGGTCACAATCCGCCATTGCTGGTCAGGGGTCAACAAGGTCGAAACAGAGGGTAAGTCCGACCAGGCCATTCCCCAGGATTTACCCGATTTGACCAGTCGAACCATATCCTGCACAAAACGATGGTTGGCGGTTCGTCTTTTGGCCACCGAAGTATCTTCCGCGAAGACCTTGGCTCTAACCTTCATGCCTTCAAAGATTTCGAGCGGGGTCTCTAGGGCGTCTTGGCCAAAGACCGTTGGCGTCAACAGCCAACAAACAATAGTGAATAAGAAACCAAACCGATATTTTTTGAACATTGTTAGAGGTCTTTATTAAGGGGTTTTGATCCAACGCAGGGTTTGGTATCGAATTGTTGGTTTGAGTAAAAGTGGATTGCCTTGGCTTTCAAGATTTAGCAAATAAAGGCCGGGTTTCAAATCAGGGATTTCCACTTGGTGGGTAAGTCCTGCGGCAAGGGCGCTTTCAGGGTTGGGTTGATCGATCCATTCCGAATACCAAACCATTTGTCCAAGTTGGTTGACGACCTGGAGACGTACTCGGTCGCGGTGTTCGGGAATCTGAAGGTTCAGGTGGGTATTGCTGGAAGGATTAGGATAAACGGACCAGGATTGTGCAGTGGGAGGTGCATCCGTTACAGGTAAGCCATAAAAACGATAAAGACCAACATTGGTCAGGTAGAGGTTGCCCCCAAAATCATTTTGACTCGTAAACCGAAGCCGATAGGAGCCCGGCGTGGTTCTCTGCAATAAAGGATGATCCACCTCGATTCGTCTGAAAGCCGAGGAGTCCGCAGGGTTTATTCCCGCATGGGATCGAAGGGAATCTCCGCCGTTTCGGTAAATTTCTTGGAAGGTATAGCCGCAGTCCGAAGAAAACGATACAATCAGGCTATCTCTAAAAGCGTTGTTACGATTGGAGTAGGCGACATCAAAATACAGCTTATAGCGTTGTCCCGCAGGTGCTCCTTGAAGAAAGAAAGGTGGAGAAACGAGATGATCCTTCTGACGCAATCTCGCCGAATAATCCCGCATTTTGATCCCAGCGGCCCATCCGCTTCCCCTGCCGTTTGCCCCTGAACTCACCGGGTGAAAAGGGGATGGGGTTGAGGGTAATGGGTATGTAGACCACGTTGCGGGCAATGTTGAACCGGTATAATCATCGTTATCCGGGTTTTCGATGGTCCAATCGGAAATACGATGATTCTCTGTTACAAAGGGTAGACGAAGCGAGTCATTGAAATGTTCCGTAATCAGATCGTTGGCAGGCTGGATATTCCGAAATTGCAAGAAAAAATAATTGTTCAGGGTATCTCCTTCCAGGCCTTGCAAGGACATGCCGGTTCCCAACGGTCTCATCGGGCTGATGCGGAACATCCAGCGCTCCTGAGCATTCGAAAAGTTACGATTGAGGCTTCCAAGGGTTACCTCGCTTATTTGACCCGGGGCTATGCTTCTGCCTCCATAGGATACCGAATGATGCCAAACCTGGTTATCGTAAACATCCATCATAAAACCATTTGCCACCGTATCCCCAAGGTTGGTAATTTTGAATTTCAAATTGGAGGACAAAGCGCTGTTCGGGGCACACCGTAATCCTAACACTGAACTGGAGGGGGAATCCAATCCCAGGATGGCGAGGTCGGGTCCGTGTTGAAAAGGAGGTGTAGGGGTATGGGTCGCAGCCAAAAATTGGTAGGCCGCATCGGTACGAATAATGCCCCGTCCGAAGAAATTGTCTTCGCCGGCAGGCCCCAGGTCCAATGCGGTTTGATACAAGGCATTGAGGATTTGACGACCGGATAATTGCGGAAAGGCCTCCTTGAGCAACAAGACTGCACCCGTAA
>VHAW01000191.1 GCA_016872225.1 Sphingomonadales bacterium
TTAGCCTTGCAACGCAGTGGCTATCTGAACAGACTCAAAGCCATCTTGATCGGTGATTTTACGGAAATGCGCGACAACACGATCCCCTTCGGCAAAGACCCCTGTTCCATCGCCGTCGAACGAACCCAGAACTTAGGTATTCCTTGCGTTGCTGGCCTATCCTTCGGTCATGGGCCCGTGAACAATCCCTTGCCCCTGGGATGGAGGGTCACCATTGACGGCGAAGGCCTATCGTGGTAAGCGTTCAGGGGTTGACGATATTGACTTCAGGCTCCAGGGTGATTCCAAATTCATCGTGAACCGAGCGCATAATGTCTTGGGCAAGCATCCACAGATCTTCCCCTTGACCGCCTCCGTAATGCACCAAAACCAAGGCATGCCCCGGCGATACCCCTATGGCTCCTCTTCGGTGGCCTTTCCATCCACATTGCTCTATTAACCACGCCGCAGAGGCTTTCCAGTTTCGATCCTCTCCTTGCACCTCAAAAAGCGGGGCATTTGGAAAATTGGATCTGAAAGCATCCGCTGCATCTCCTTGCAGCACAGGATTCTTAAAGAAACTCCCTGCATTCCCTACCACAGCCGGATCCGGTAATTTGGCTCGCCTGATCTCCGCAACTTTATTGGCAATTTGATCCGGCTTCAGGTCATGGCCGAGATCATGGTCTTTAGGGTCAAAATATTCTTTCAATTCCTTGTAGGAAAGCCGAGGTTGAGGCTCTGTGTTCAAGCGATAACGAACCCGGGTAATCACCATCTTTCCTGTCATCTGTTGTTTGAACACCGAATTTCGGTAGGCAAAGGCGCATTGATCCTTCAAGTACTCGCTGGGTGGCCCGTTCAAGGGAACCCCTCTAAGCGATTCAAAGACATCCTCTTGCTCCACCCCGTAGGCTCCAATGTTCTGAATAGGAGCTGCCCCAACCGAACCGGGAATCAAGGCTAAATTCTCCAAGCCCCACCATCCTCTCTCTACCGTATAACGGACCAATTCATGCCAAGAAACCCCAGCCCCTGCCTCTACCAGAATTTGCCCATGATCCAAAGCCGAATGCTGAATTCCTCCAAAAGCCAAGCGAATCAAAGCGCCTTGGTAATTCCCACAAAACAAAACATTACTCCCTCCGCCCAAAAACATAAAATGTCCCCCGCTCAATTCATCAGCGGTTTCTATAGCTCTTGGCAAGTCGTCTTCGTCTGAAACCTCCAACCAATATTTGGTCTGTCCAGCCAAACCAAAGGTATTGTGCGCCTTAAAATCGAAATCTTTGAAAATTTTCACAAGGCTAATTTAAGGAAGCCCGGCGCCAATTGAAGAAAGGCGGCCCTCAAGACCTTCTCGCTCCTCTTGTTAAGAAGATGACCCGTCATGATTTCCCCATCAAACACTCCCATCCCTGCATAAAAAAAGTCGCCCCTGTGATGGAGCGACTTTTCTTGATCGAGTAGAAGATTTGCCAATTAATGGCGAACAATCACGCGCTGCCTCTTGGAACCTGCATCCGATAGAACATCCAAATAATAAGTTCCGTTAGGAACCGAAGCAAGGTCCAAAGTGAAGCGGGCTGACTGCCCGTTCGCTTCGGCAACATCACTACGAACCAAGCGGCCCGTCATATCGAAGAGGGAAGTTTGAACTTTACCCAAATCACGTACTGCACTTAATTTGATATTCAAAAGATCCGCGGTAGGATTAGGATAAGCAATCGCCGCAAACTCGTTAAGGTCCGCAACCGAGGCCCCGGGAACCCGAGGTACTCGACCAAAGTTCAAGCTGTTACGAATAGCATTCCCATTATTATACCAGTCCGTTGATCTGTACAAAACAGAGGCAAACCAAGGCATCGTCACGGTCTGATCATCAAGCAGTGAAATATGATTTGCGC
>VHAW01000192.1 GCA_016872225.1 Sphingomonadales bacterium
CATCTTCTTTTGGAGGAAGATCAACCGCGGGTCGTGGAGAGGCCCGGACTAAGAGCGTGATTTTGCCCCGAATCAAATGTTTTTGTAGTGTCCTATAGGCGACGGTGTCCAGGCTAGACCAGGGCGTTGTCGTATTGATTTGAAGGTCCAAGGACTTACTATTCAGGGACTTGATTTCCAGGTAGTATTCTACACCCTCCCACTCAAAGGACGAAGACCCGAAACCCGTCATGGAAGCACTTTTCATGCCTTGCCAAAATAGGGCCGAACCACCTCGATCACATCATTTGTAGCAAATCCTCTACTCAAAAGAAATCGAGAAAGGCGAGCACAGCGTTTGTTAACGGGCAGGGAATCGGGTATTTGTTTCCATTTGTTCGACGCAAGGATCATTAAGCTTTCCCTATTGGGGTTTAATTCAAGCCAAACAGCATGAGCCCGTGCAAGCGCTTTATCCATTTTCCACCATTTAAGACGTTGACAAATTTTACTCCAACCCCAACGGGCATTCAAGGCCTTTTCCCGACAATAGATTTCCGCAAAACGTTCATCATTAATGAAGCGCTCTTGGAAGAGCCTGTTCATAATATCCCTTTGTTCCGTTACGGATAGGGTTGTTTTTTCTAATTTGAGAAGAATTTGACCAGAGCAACACTCGCGCCGTGAGCAATAGCGCATTAATCGCGCAAGCACAACCTGGGGTTTATCGGGGGCAGGCCCGACGGGTTTGAGGATACGTTCGTTCAAGGGACTTCAAATTTCGGTATTTTTGCTCGTACCATGAGCAAGGAGGAGGATTTGATATGGAACATGAAGAGAGTGGCCGCGTTATGCACCAATTCCACATGGTTGCAACGCGGATCGGCGGACCACGTGACTATTCAAGAGTGGGTTTACGACACAAGACGATGTGCCCGCCCCGATACGGCGGTCTTTTTGGCGCTGAGCGGGGACGGCCCAAATGCGCGTAATGGTCACAATTACATTCATCAGGCTTACTGTATGGGCATTCGCATGTTCATTGTGGACGAAGATGATTTTAATGAAAGAAACCTCCTTGAAGGAGCCACTATTTTACGGGTTTTTCGGGTTTTGTCGGCCCTACAAGCTGTGGCCGCAGAACACCGTAAGCGCTGGGGTTGCCCCTTATGGGCCATTACAGGCTCTAACGGCAAAACACAAGTCAAGGAATGGGTCGCTGACTTGGTGGCCGATCGTGTAATCCCCGGAAAAACTCCAGGAAGCTTTAATTCTCAATTGGGCGTACCGCTTGCTGTTTTGGGCCTGCAGAAAAGGCATCCCTGGGCGGTCGTTGAAGCTGGCATTTCTAAAGCAGGAGAAATGGGCGCCCTTACCCAAATTCTCCAACCTGATTTGGGATTACTTGTCCATTTTGGTGCAGCGCACCGCGAAGGATTTAAGGACGAAGAACAAAAGCTCAGCGAAAAGCTAAAGTTATTTGATCATTGCAAAATCCTTGTTGCCCGGTTTGATGTGGTTTTTCGTTACCCCAAAGTCTGGTTGGCGCACCTGAAGCGCGCGGATGCCTGCCAATTTGTTTTTTGGGAATTTCATGATACCGAGAGTGTTCATGAAAAATGGTTGAACTGGAAAAAGAATGTTTTGATAGAGGGGCTGAATTCCGATAGCATTGCGCTATGGATTATAGGCGCTGTTCACTCTTCGTCGGGCAATGTTTCGCTTCGCCACACAGAAGGTATAGCGTCTCTTGAATTTAAAACCCACGCATCAAGCCGTATGGTCTTGGAAAACATGGCTAGCGCCGCCTTGTTGATATGGGCAGGAGGAGAATGGCGTCCCGAATTAGGCCTT
>VHAW01000193.1 GCA_016872225.1 Sphingomonadales bacterium
AAATTGCGTTGGGGGACTCAACGGCACCAGTGGCTACCTTCCCTGCAATGGTCCCAATACAATGCGGAATATCGTTTGAGTTTGAGAGCGGGGGTATCCGTGGATCCTCTCGGGCAGGCCGCCTTTAATCAATTTGTGCATCTATTTTCGGGCCTGGGCAATCGATTTCGCGAAGTCACTCCACAATGGCATGCGAATGGGCCGGTTCAAGGCTATTCCGGGTATAGTGGTTTGGAAGGGATACGCTCAGCCTGTTTGCAGGCGAATTTGGAGCAACGCTTGCATTTGAAAGTCAGAATGTGGCTTGGCGCCCAATGGAAAAATCGTCAATATTGGTTACAGCATTCCAATCCTGACTCATCCTTGATGTGGGCGTCTTCACTTTGGTTTCGACCGTCCAAAGATCTTATACTCCTAAAGCCAGAACTTGTAACACAAAGAATTTTTTCAGATCATAACAGAATTCTGTTGCAAGCGGGATGGCGATGGGAGCCCATGACCGAACGCCGTCGATTCAATGGATGGACCAGGTATCGACGGGTGGATGAAATGGCCTTGGGGCTTGATGTAACACAGGCTTGGGTGCGTACGAGTTTGGGTGGAACGGATCAGGCCGGCGAGGCACAAGTTAATTCCTGGCAGCCTTGGGCCAAAGTGCAGGTTTATCTGGATCGCAAGGCCAATCTCGGTGCAGATCGGTTATGGCGCGGTTATGCAGTATGGGGGGGATTTCTTCAAAAGCCTACCCAATTCGCGGATTGGCATCATTGGTCATCGGTCTCCTTTGGAATCGGGCCGGATCCATCAATGGCCTTAAGAGGCCTCAATCCTTATAGCCTATCTTCTCGAACTCAATGGGTCGGGTTGATGCAAGAGTATTCCTCCGAACGCTTGGTTTTGACCCGTTGGAGAGGGTTGGCTCAATCTCGTGCCGTTGAAACGTTGCATACCTATTGGATTGCTGAGCCAGGTCGAATGATGCATGGCGAGGCAGGATGGAAAATCAGCCAAATCTATGGAGGACTGGGGTTGGACGTATTCCATTTTTCAACCCTGTTTCAAGCCAGTAGAGTTTTCACGATTCCCACAATACCCCTTATAAACCAAAACCCCACCCGCCGGAGCGGATGGGGTGTTCGTTTGATTTTGTCGTTTTAGGCTAAACTTAGCCTGCGTTCTTCATTTCCTGGATTTCCAGGCGAAGGGTTTGGCAATGAGCTTTAAGCTCCTGCAAACCTTTGCGAATGCGGGTTCCTGCAGCCTTGTTGTCCGCATCGTAGAACTTTTCAAAGTCCTTTTCCATACCGGTGACCATCTCGAGAATTTGTTTGTACTTGTTCATAGTTTGGTTTTAATGAGCCAAAATAGACCTAAAATGGTTTTTCAAGGTTAGTATTCCCCAAAAATTATTTTTTGTGACTAAAAAAATCACGGATTCTTTTTCAAGAAAGGGAATGAGTCTCCATGAAGGTCATTTTTTTTAAGCCAAAGTGCAGTAAACATTCTGGACATCATCGTCTTCTTCGAGCATGTCCATCAAGCGAATGCACTCTTCGGCCTGGGATTCGTCTAGGCTTTTGGTCATGGTGGGGATATAGGCTAATTCAGAGGAAATAATCTGGATACCAAGGTTTTCCAAAGATTTTTGAACTTGTCCGTAGTCGGTAAAGGCTGCGGTTAGGGTCCATTCGCCGTCTTCGACTTGAACGTCTTCGGCCCCTGCATCAATCAGCTCAAGCTCCAACTCATCGGCGGGTCTATCCCCCGGATCAAGGCGAAAAGTGGCTTTGCGTTCAAACAAAAACCCTACGGAGCCTGAGGTGC
>VHAW01000194.1 GCA_016872225.1 Sphingomonadales bacterium
AAGAGGATAAGCCAGAGTGATGAAGAAGATTAAATCGTTGATCCATAGCGTCTTCATAGGGGCCAAACAAAGCCAATCGCTCCTTGACAAAGCAGGAAAGCCAAAGCTCGGCATCGATCCGATGTACAGGCCATGCCCATTCTCCGCGATTCTTCCCCGGAGCATCAGGGAAATGCTTCTCGACATACTTTTCGGCTTCTTTCCAAGATTTACCCCAATCAATTATAGGCGGTGAAGGTGGGACGGAGTCTGCGGGATAAGTTTTACGATTGTCTTTATCATAACTCCATTGTCCACCGGTCGGCTCTCCTGATTGTGTATCCATCAGGATTCCATGTTTGGTTCGTTGCTTGCGGTAATAATCGCCTTGAAGGAAACGCTTACGGCCTTGAAACCACGAATTAGGTTCCAATGGTTTATCCAAGAATAAGGGATTTTCGAGCCAGGTGATTGCAAGTCCCGTTTCAGCGGAGGCTTTGAGCAGCCTTTTTTCCAACCAATGATCGGAACATCGGTAGGCCGTTACCTCACCAATCCCTTGATGGGCGGTGAGGAATTCGATCAATGGCTTGACCTCAGCCTGAGGATCGTGCGCATTGATGTATTCTATATCCCAACCTATGCAACGCAATTCCTCTGCAAAGCCTTTCATGCAGGCCCTTTGGTGAATCAGCTTCTGCCGATGAAAATTGAATTGCCTGAAAAACAACCATTCCTCCACAATCCAAGCCCGTAGTTTCGGTCTAGTTCGGGATTTGATGGTATACCCTGTTTCGTGGAGTGCCAAATTTGGTACCACCAGTTGATGGGGAAAGAAAAGGAAGTCTTTGCGGGCGGGTATTTGGGGCATGGTAGAAGAACACCATGGCGCTGTTGTTGTTTAGGTTGACCTTAGATCCTTTCACCAAAAGGATGCTCCAAGGATCCGGAGGGGTCTTTTTTTTGGAGTTTAGAAGATTATTGGCTCGCTTAGGACTTGGGACAGGATAAGAGGCTTAATCCAAAACCCTATCGTCTTTTCTGCCTAAGGAGATATCCGTGTCTTGGGGGGGTATAGCAGAGGGTGTCGAGGACATGATACCGGTTGTTATGGAACTTGAACAGGCCTAGGCATTTCCCTTACCAGGAAAGCGTGAAATTGGTATGCATGGTGCCGCGAGTCGTATCGCCTGATGCCCAAAACAGGGCATAGTTACTAGCCGAAATGCTTATATTGGGTAATTTGCAAAGGTCGGGATTTGCATTCTGTAATCTTGCACTTGAGTGTTCAATGAAACATAGGCTTCGTACAGGCCATCCCCTGCCAAGTCATCCCCGTGCGCCGCATCATTCCAAAGGATGATGGTCTGCGATTGGCCGTCTTGTGTTACCAATGCGAAAGCCTGTATTCCGGCACTGAGTTCATCCTCAATTCGAATTCACAAGGTGGTACGTTTTCTGGGTAGGAGTTCACCATCATGGGTTGATGCATAATGGTGGGCAGGTTGGCAGGACTCAAGGAGGCGTTCAACGTAGCCTTTGATCGAGCCCTCAGAAAGGGAACATTGCTGGTGTTGACATGGCCATCCGCAGCGGAATCTGTAAAAGATGCAAGAAACTGGTTGTAGTTAAAACCATAGTCTATGGTTCGGAAAGTATCTAGAAGAGCAAAGGGCACGATTCGGTTTGCAGGAAATCTTCATTCACTTGCTCCATATTGACCTAAACTCCTATGAAACGTCCATTGAAATAGAGGTTGATATGAGCCGACCGACCTGGCTGAGCAGCCACCGACCCTCTGGGTCAATCGTAATAGATTTTGGCTAACATCTTCACCA
>VHAW01000195.1 GCA_016872225.1 Sphingomonadales bacterium
AGGCAAATGGTACCCGAGATGCTCAAAAAATCCTGTCCGAAGGCCTTTCAGAGAATATTATCAAACTTAGAAGCATTGAGGCTTTTGTAGAACTTGCCAAATCATCGAATGCCAAAGTGGTGGTTACTGACGGTAAGACGCCTTACCTAATTGAAGATTAGCCGTCTAATTGTTCTTTGTTTGAGTGTTTAGCGATCAAAAGGTTGTATAAAAAAAGCCCCGCCTTGTTGGGCGGGACTCGTAAAAAAAATAGGCTCAATTAGAAATTAGAAGCGGTATCCAAGACGAAAGGCCCCGTTCATGGCGGCGCCAGGGAGGGAAAGGCCCATAGCATCTTGATTATATTCCCGAATTGTTAGAACGGCATTATACCCGACTTCGGTTCCAATGTAAAGGCCGTCTGCCACATAATAGTCAAAACCCGTAAAAGCACCACCTGATAGAGCTATAAAGTCTGTAGAAGCCATTTTAAGGCCACTAGCATATCCCCAATAGGTTGACATCCGATTGGAACCTTTCATGTGATTTTCAATACCGTAGGAAAGAGAAACTTCGTTAAAACGTCTCTTCCCAGGTCGAGTGAATTGAGGATTAATAGTTAACGAATCAAAAGCCTCAAACTGGAGATTAAGGTTGGCTGCAATACGACGGGCTTTTTTGTCTGAAATGAAGTCACGAATCATCAATCCGCCTCGGGTAGCGTTTAGGCCAGCGCCTATGTTGTTAATTCCTGCAGCACTCAATTCAAATAACCGATCCCCTTTTACAGGCTTGGTCATCGACTGGGCTTTTGCAAAACTGACGAAAAGGGCCATTATGAGGGCTAATACGAGGGCTAATGAAAGAAATTTATTCATAATTAAAAAGTTTACGTTTTCAAATTTAAAACAATAATGTTAATCATCCTGCTTTTCAAAGTAAAAAACTTGCTTAAAGTACATTAATTTAACAAAAAGCGATAAAATTTTCCATAGCGGCACTTAATGCGTATTTCTTGTGCTAAGTCGCAGGGGGTTCAGCTTCAGCGGTGACGGCCATTCGGGTGCTTTGACGGATTTTGGTTTCGATTTCTTCGGCGAGTTCGGGATTGTCCGCAAATAATTGCTTGACGGCGTCTCGGCCCTGACCCAATTTGGTTTCACCGTAGGAATACCAGGATCCGCTCTTTTTGATAATGTTGAGCTCGCTCGCCAAATCCACAATTTCTCCGTCTTTGGAAACGCCTTGTCCGTAGAGAATATCAAATTCGCATTGACGGAACGGAGGGGCTACTTTGTTCTTTACGACTTTGATCCGAACGCGGTTACCGTAAATGTCCAAGCCTTCTTTGAGTTGCCCAATGCGTCGGATATCCAAACGAACGGAGGCATAGAATTTGAGCGCATTACCCCCGGTGGTTGTTTCGGGATTTCCGAACATGACGCCGATTTTCTCCCGAAGTTGGTTGATGAAGATGCATACACAACCGGTCTTGTTGATGCTGCCGGTTAATTTGCGAAGAGCCTGGGACATCAACCGGGCCTGCAGTCCCATGGAGGAATCCCCCATTTCCCCTTCAATTTCAGCTTTGGGAACAAGAGCGGCAACCGAGTCAATGACCAGGATATCGATCGCTCCGGAGCGGATAAGGTTATCGGCAATTTCCAACGCCTGCTCCCCGTTATCGGGCTGAGATATGAGAAGGTTCTCCGTGTCAATGCCCAACTTTTCGGCATAGCCCTTGTCAAAGGCATGTTCCGCATCGATGAAGGCGGCCATACCGCCTTTACGTTGGGCTTGGGCGATGGCGTG
>VHAW01000196.1 GCA_016872225.1 Sphingomonadales bacterium
CTGTACATTCGGCAGATAAATTTGATTTGGTGTTGGCGACCGGCTCTTTCTTTGTGGTTGCAGAAATAACCCACGACGGCCAACTTTTACATTAGCGATGGCTCAAATTACTGTGTACACAGATGGATCTGCCTTGGGTAACCCCGGTCCTGGAGGCTATGCGGCCATCCTCATTAGCGGAAGACACCGAAAAGAAATCAGCGGTGGTTATCGCCAAACCACCAACAACCGTATGGAAATCATGGCCGCCATTGCCGCACTCCAACAAATTCAAGGGAGTGCCCATGAAATCGAATTGGTATCGGATTCCAAGTACCTGACCGAACCTTTTAATAAAAGATGGGTTGTTGGTTGGATAAACCGCAAGTGGAAAAATGTCAAAAATCCTGATTTATGGAAGCAGTTGCTGGATCTTGTTGAGGCGCATCACATGCAATGGACTTGGATTAAAGGCCATAACCAACATCCTGAAAACGAACGATGCGATCTCTTGGCCAAAGAAGCTGCATCCAAATCTGAACTACTTGAAGATCAGGGTTATATTGAATCCAAGGAAGCCAACATGGACTGAACGGCCGCTGCACGGTGAGAGATCTTGTTCTTCATCTGGGGTTCCAGTTCTGCCAAGCTTTTTCCTGGAATTTCCTCGGCCTCAAAAACAGGATCGTACCCGAAGCCGTTGAGGCCACGGGGAGCCATGAGGATTTTACCTTCTACCTTACCCTCCCAATAGTTTGCGAGGCTTCCATCCCACAAACAGAGCACACAAACGAACCTTGCCTTACGATTTTCTTGATTGGACAATTGTTTCAACAGCAACTGAACATTTTCTTGATCAGTAGCATCTACCCCCGCAAATCGTGCCGTGTGTACTCCCGGCAATCCGCCCAAGGCATCCACTTCTAAGCCGGAATCATCGGCCAATGCTTGCAACCCAGTGGAACTCCACGCCGCTTTGGCTTTAATCAACGCATTTTCTCTAAATGTATTTCCCGATTCATCGGGAACCTTAACAATATTAAGCTCCGTCAGGGTGTTCAATTGGACTTTGAACGGGCTCAACATGGCACGTAATTCTTCCGCCTTAGGAATGTTATGACTGGCAAGCACCCATCGATGATGGAATTCATTGTTCATTGCGCCAGGTTTTGATTTGGTTCCAAAGCAGTTTTCTGGCATTTTCATCTCCGTTCAGGACCGTCAAATCTGGGGCAGAGGCCCAGTAAACATTGCATTCCGGGGGAATATACGGCATGCAAACACCCAAAAAGAGGATTTTCCTGGTGAACCATTGTTGACCAGCCAAGATTTCTTCCATCAAGGGTGCATCTTTTGAGGCCATTGGGCAAATTCGTAATTCAGACGGACCAAAACCGATAGAGGCCGCAATTTTGAGCAGCAGAGGCCTGTTTTGATCATTGGGCTCGCTAAGAAGCAAAACCCATAATTCCCGCTGGCTTGTCAAATCCTGGGACTTTTCAAGCAGTTCCACGACTTCCCTCTCCAATATCCATTCTTCCCACAGGGGATCCCCTAACCTGGCGTCTCCCCAGAAGGTCTTTGCGCCCTCTTCTTCTATCGGTTTCAATTCCATAGAGGTGCAATTTAGGGCCCTGTTTCCTAACTTCGGCGCGCTATGCACAGCCCCGATTTTCCCACCACACAAATCGAAAATTCCCGTTTATCGCAGGTAGATTTCGATCATCTACCCTTCGGCAAAGTCTTTGCAGACCATATGTTCGTGGCCGAATACAAGGACGGGCATTGGCAAGATGCCCGCATCGTGCCC
>VHAW01000197.1 GCA_016872225.1 Sphingomonadales bacterium
GTCGGATTGGGGGGGTGGTGCCTGGCCCCGTAAACGGGTCGGGTTCGCCATTAAGGCGATGAAGAAACCCCAAAAGAAAAGTCGAAGTAGCGAAAACAAAACCGGTCTTGAAAAACCGAATTTAGCCATAAAAGGCGTGAAAAGAGAAACGGTCATTGAACTTATGGCGAAGGCTTCTTTGCCCGGTGTAGGTCCTGTGACCATACGAAAGGTATTGGCTGGTTTGGCTTCGCTTGAGGGCACTCAAAATACGGTGGATGACTCGCTGAGTTCAGAGAATACGTCGCTGAGTTTGGTGGACGAAATGTTGGGCGTTGATGCTTTTCGATTGGCCGCCTTGGGACCATGGGGTCGCCGGCTGGCTTTGGCTATGAACAAAGACAAGGAAGGTCACGTTCTGCAAAACAATCGTGTCTTCTACCAAAGGGAATGGGAAATCAGTCAAGGGGAAGGTATTCGTTGGGTTGACATGTACGCGGAGGATTTTCCTATCCAACTTAATTGGTGCAACAATGCTCCACTGTTGCTGTATGTAAAAGGAAATTTACCTACCCAATACGATTACAGCCTTGCTATTGTGGGGACTCGTAACATGAGTCCTTACGGAGCTTTTTTTCTGCGCCAATATATGGAAGAACTCTCAAAAAGCTGGCAAGACTCCGTTCATAAGCCTATAGTGGTTAGTGGATTGGCCCGCGGTGTCGATACCCATGCGCACGATTTGGCACTTGAATGTGGTATGGTGACGTTGGGCGTGATGGCCAATGGCTTGGCAACGGTTTACCCGGCACAAAATCGTGGCCTAGCCTCAAGGATTTTGAAGAATGGAGCGTTGATCAGTGAATCGCCGGCATACCAGTCTCCTGATGCTCGATTATTTGCTAATAGGAATCGTATCATCGCAGGGATTTGTGCAGGAACCCTTGTAACCGAGGCAGCGGCTCGCGGAGGAGCCTTGATTACTGCTCGGTATGCTCAAGAATACGGTCGTCATGTTTTGGCCTTTCCGGGAAGGGTAACCGACCAGAATTACCGCGGCTGCTTACAAATGATTATGGAAGGTCAGGCCTTGATGACCTGCTCACCGCATGACTTGGCAACCTTGATGCAGTGGCCTGTTGCGGAGTGGCGTCTTGAAGGGATACGCTCCGATGATGGTTTGCCTAAGCGTTATGCAGACAAGCCGATTGTTGGCCAATCCAAAGGGGCCATAGGTGTCAAATCATCCATGGCTGCGACGGAGTCCTCTACCATGACCGATAATTTAGGGGTGGGGGCCGCCAAAATTTGGTCATCCATGGAATTGCATGAACCCATGGTAGCCGATCAATTATGGGAACACTTTCCGGGGGATTATCCGGGATTTGTTTGTGCGTTGTTCGAGCTGGAATCCAAAGGTTGGGTAACACGGACACCATCGGGGGCCTTGGTTCGACTTCAATAAGTTGAAAACGAAGGGAATTTGAGAAGCTTAGGCCCAACAAACGAAATCAGGCAGGGTAAACCAACGAATCGTTCAGGAATAAATGATTGTTGCAAAGGGTATATTCAGCCGGATTGTTGGAGGCAATGACCAGACAGCGATGCTTGGATACCTTGGGCAGCAGGTTTTGGAACCAATGTTGACCATGCGCATCGAGATGGCTATACGGTTCGTCCAACAGTAACAGGGATGAATCGCTGAGAGTGGCCAGGACAAGGCGTAGCTTTTGTAACATTCCTGAACTGAAATGACGGATTTGTAAAGGTTGGGTAGCCCTTAGGCCCGAAGAATCGAGCTCTTG
>VHAW01000198.1 GCA_016872225.1 Sphingomonadales bacterium
GTGTATTTGATGGCGATTTCCTTGCCGGGTTGTAGGCCCGATAAGCGGATCATTTGATGGGCCAAATCTGCAATCTTGACCGGCTCCCCCATATCAAAGACATAAATTTCCCCCCCCTGCCCCATGGTTGCGGCCTCCAAGACCAATTGGCAGGCCTCGGGAATGGTCATGAAATAGCGGGTGATTTCGGGGTGGGTGACGGTAATCGGACCCCCGGCTTCCATTTGCCGTTTGAAGAGAGGAATCACCGAGCCGTTGGATCCTAACACATTTCCAAATCGGGTCGTCACCACCTCCATGGGGCGTTCGAAACCTGGTGCACCGACCATGGCCTGGGCGATGATTTCGGCCATGCGTTTGGAAGCTCCCATCACGTTAGTGGGGTTCACGGCTTTGTCGGTGCTGATCATCACAAATTTGCCTACCGCGTACTCGCGGGCCAAATGCAAGAGCGAAGAAGTTCCTAACACATTGACTCGCACCGCCTCTATTGGGTTTTCTTCCATCAGGGGCACATGTTTGTAGGCCGCTGCATGAAAGATTATTTGGGGCCGATGTCGGCGTAAGATATAGCGCATTCGCTTAGTGTCGGTGATGTCCGCAACATAAAAGTGTAGAGAACCTTGGCCCGCTTTGATGCTGCGTTGCGCCAGGTTCAATTGCAAATCGTACAAAGGGGTTTCGGCCTGGTCCACCAGGATAAGTTGGGCCGGATCGTAATGCATAAGCTGTTGTACCAATTCGGAACCTATGGAGCCGGCAGCTCCTGTAACCAGCACCACCTTTTCGCGAACCAAACGACTGACTTCGGGATTGCTGAGGTTAATGGGATCGCGTTGAAGCAGTTCCTCAATGGCGACCGGAGCGATTTGTCGGATTGACAATTCACCGTTGATCCATTGTTGCAGGGGCGGGACAACTTTGACCTGAATGTTCCGACTCATACAGAGGTCCACAACAATTTTCTTGCGACGGGGTTCGATATTCTGAATGGACACGATGAGCTCATGGATGCCGTGGGCATCCAAGAAATCGGTGTTCAGAATGGAGCCGTGGTAAATAGGAATTCCTTCGATGGTTTTGTTATGCATACGGTCGTCGTCGTCCAAAAATGCCAAGACCTTGTTGTGCACCCGACTATCCCTGGCGAGGACATTAAGGGTCATGCGCCCCGAAGATCCGGAACCGTAGATCAAGACTTTGCGCAGGGGACGGTCTTTGTTGTTGAAGCGGTTAAAGAGGCTCTTAAACACAAATCGGCTCCATATCATCGTGAAGGAGAGTAAGAGGAAATGTGTTACAATCAACGAAGTTGAAAGGTTGAAAGGAGTGACCAAATTCACATTACGCAGCAAGGTGCTTAAGTGTATCGTCAAGAGTATGCCAGCAGCCACTGCATTTGCCCAAAGGATACGAGAAGCATCGGCCACCGAAGTATGCCGAATAATCCCTACAAATGAACGAAACAACAGAAAGGAGATGCCGTACAGCAACAAGACCACTGCGGACCTCTCTATTAGTTGAAAGAAATTCCATTCCAAGTTAAATTTGGAATCTCCCAATATGAGCACCGATGCCCAGAAACTCAAATACACCAAGGTCATATCAATGGCGTATACCGTCCAACGGGAAATCACGTTACGGGAATACCAGTCAAGAATTCTGTATCTAATTTTCATGGTTGTTCTTGGATTAATTGAAT
>VHAW01000199.1 GCA_016872225.1 Sphingomonadales bacterium
AATCCCATCGTACACCGATAACCCATTGCTGTCGAGAACGATCCAAGGTGAGTTCCCCAAAAACCCCCGGAACCCTCTCCACGCGATAAAAGCCTTGGGGATCATCCTCACCCAATGGAATGGCCGAACTGTCCACCTCCTCGCGGTAATCGTCCCCTAAAATTTGAAGACCAACCCGATAACGATTACGACTTTCACGCCATACATCTTGATAAAGTGCTTGCCACATCCTGGAATTTTGTCTGCCCGTATAGGAACGATACCCGAAGCGATTGTTTAATTGTGTTGTCCCCAGACTCCATAACATTCCCAATGAACGATAACGGTGCGCGGGGAAAACAAACCCCACCTTGCCGAAAAGTTCAGTCTGATCCAAACGGTTTGTCAAACCATACAGGTTAGATTGTTCCAAAAATTCGCGATTATGATCATACCCTAATTGTCCACCGAACCTACGGTCACTAACCCGCCGGAAATTTATTTGTCCGCTGAGGCCTTGACCATCGTTGTAAAATAATCTTGCTAAACCATTCGCCTGAAAACCCCGGGGAATATCCAAAAAGCCGTCATGGTTAATGTCGGGTGAACCGTCCATACGGCTTCCATGCAGTAGCACAGCCGAAATCCACTTCGGCGATAACCTTCTCGAAACTACCCCATTGACCTCGGAGCGCCCCATTTGATTAAGGTAACCGTTGAGCAGCAAGGGCTCATCAGGATTGGGCTTTTTGAACTCCAAATTAATTTGACCACTCATTCCCTCAAAACCATTTACCGCAGAGCCCGGACCTTGCGTAAGTTGAATTTCATCCAACCACGTTCCCGGAATCAAACTTAGGCCGTAATGCGAGGTCAACCCTCGCATAGTGGGCATGTTCTCTCGAAGCATTTGAACATAAGTCCCGGATAACCCAAGCAATTGAATTTGTTTAACTCCAGAGGCCGCATCCGTATAAGAGACATCCACCGAGGGGTTGGTTTCAAAACTCTCCGAAAGGTTGCAACAAGCCGCCTTGAAGAGCTCAGCTTCGGTGAGCACAGTGGTTGAAATGGCTTCAGCCCGTCGAACATAGGTGCTCGCCCTTTCTTCGGAAATTTCGACCATCCCAAGTTGATTGAAGGGTTTCATAATGATTCGAATCGGCTTGTAATCGTTGATATACAAGGTATCGGGTTGTAAACCCAAGTATCGAATGACCAAACCGCGTGTCTGCGGAGTTGCCACCAGAGTAAAGCTACCTAAAATTCCTGTGGTCGTGCCTAGTTCCGTACCCATCCAATAGACATGGGCATCCGATAGGGGCTTAAGTTCTCCTTTGGAATCTTCTTCCATGACAACCCCCCTCACCGTATCCGTCGTTTGCCCAGTCGTCAAGTCGGTAGTAAAAACCCAAAGGATTATCCATAACCATCGTATCAGAGGGCACTCCGACAAATCAATGCGGGCTATGTTTTTCACGGTAAAGACAACAATGCGGAAGGGCATTATAAACCGCCGAATCGGCCTTTGCGAGATCTGTATCATGACCTGCACCAGCGATGTAACTGTGAATTTGCTCCAAAGTGACTTTGGAGGGCCTGTACACCACCCACACCTCTTGTTTACCACGTTCCCAGCCCCCTGCTACAATCCCCTTTTGATTCAGGGCT
Organism: Sphingomonadales bacterium; assembly: GCA_016872225.1. Lineage (GTDB taxonomy): Bacteria > Bacteroidota > Bacteroidia > UBA7662 > UBA7662 > SYHX01. The sequence goes on from VHAW01000199.1 coordinate 1,651, forward strand.
TCT
>VHAW01000200.1 GCA_016872225.1 Sphingomonadales bacterium
CTGCGGTGCTTGATGGAATATTGCCAGTGGTCTTGCCGGTAGTTATCGGTTTGGTTAGGGTAGAAGGCGGTTTGCCCGGAATCGTTGGTAAACATTCCCGCATAATTGAAGCGGGGGTTTTTTTTCCATTCCGAGGCCGCTAAGCCGTACCAGGCTTGGCCGGTTTTTTCGCGACCCGAAAGAACGGACCAGCGGTGTATCGAGTTACGCTTTTTGTAAGCCAGCGAAGCGGCCAAAGAGGTCAGGTTACTGCCGGAACGTTCCACGTAGCCGTTGGAAAGGATGCGGGAGGCGCGGACCTGGGCAGACCAGGCTCCGGATTGGGAGAGGGTGTTGGCGGTAAAGCTTTGAATTTGAGTGCCAAAGCTACCTCCGCCCAACCGCAGGGCGATGCCGGGGCTGTCCGTTTCGCTGTGGGTTTCGAGGTGAATGCTGGCTCCAAAGGCAGAGGATCCGTTGGTGCTGCTGCCCAGCCCGCGCTGTATTTGGACCGAGCTGAGGGAGGAGGTCAAATCGGGCATATTGACCCAGAACAACCCGTGGGATTCGGCGTCGTTGACGGGAACCCCGTTCAAGGTAACATTGATTCGTGTCATGTCCGAACCGCGAATGCGCAAATTGGTATAGCCAATGCCGGCGCCTGCATCGGAAGAAGCCAAGGTGGAGGGTTCCATTTGCAAGACGTAGGGCATGTCTTGGCCGTTGTTGAGTCGCTTCAAATCCACTGCATCCAGACGGGTGGAGGTAACCGGGGTTCCTGGCAGTACATGCCCTGCCGTGACCACCACCTCTTCCCGCAGCAGGATGGAAGGTTGCATTTGGATGACCCAATTCCGAAGAGTATCCTGGGCGAGATCACCGCTGGTTCCCAAGGGTATCTCCATGCGCAGGGGTTGGTAGCCAACAAAACGAACCAAGAGCCTTAGGGCTCCCCAAGGTCTTTCCAAGACAAATTCACCTTGGTTGTTGGTGGAAGTACCCCTCGCGGTTCCCTCCCACAACAGGGTGGCGCCGGCCAGGGATCGACCTTGGGGATCGACAACGCGGCCTTGTAGGGGGGTTGAAAGGGACGTTGAAGGGGGTGTTGAAGCGGTTTGTCCCTGGGCTAGGGCAACCAAGGCGGGACCGAGGAGGGCGATGGTTGCCAGAACAAAGCGATTGAAGAGGGTGCTCATGGGGTTTTTTGGGTTAAAAGGAACAAAAAACCGGGTCCGGAGCCGACCCAAGCCGATGAAGGCTGTCATCTTCCCTACGCGGGCATGACCCCGACAGGTTCAATGGGTATGATCTCAGCCCCCTCCTGTACGGTTGGGGGGCACCCCGTGATGCGGCAAAATTAGAACAAATTCGTAATTTCCTGCTCCTTTCAGGGGGTAACTTTGCCCCCTACTTTTTCCTGTTTTTTGAACCCCAACGAGACCCCCGTTCCATGATTGGATTTGTTAACAAAGTGCTGCAAGGATTTTTTGGTAATAAATCCGAAAGGGATGTCAAGGCCTTGTGGCCACGAGTAGAAGAAATAAACCGGCATTTTGAATCCTATGCCGCCCTACCCCATGATGAATTGCGCGCCAAAACGCTGGAGTTTAAGGGAAGAATTCACGAGGGATTGCAGCCGTATCACGAAAAGCTATCAGCCTTGAAGGTTCAAG
>VHAW01000201.1 GCA_016872225.1 Sphingomonadales bacterium
CCAAAAGCAAATAAACTACCCATACAAAAAACCTTTTGTTAACCACTAAATTCTTTCGGCAACCATACAAGAAAGCCCAAGGGAAAATCTCGGTATTGAACAAGAATTTGAGCGGCATCACATTGGGTAAAAAAATGAGTGGAGCCATCCATTGCTGTAACGATTCCACCACTTTGGTTATGAACGTGGGGGATTCGGTTTGTTCCGATCTTGCGATACCTTCAGTATCCAATTTATCCATGGGGCTTTCTTCTGATCGCGGAATAACGGGCCATCATGCGATCCGTCCAACGCGTGATTCTGTACAAAACCTGCTGACGATGTCCAATGGAGTATGGTGTTAGCCTTTGCTCCTTCAAAAGAATTCGCGATAATTCATGTTCTCGGCGAATGCTTATTCGTTTACGATGGATGGCCGTCGGGGTTGGATTTCCATGCCAGCCACCACGCCACCAAGATTTGTTCAACCATTTTTTGACATAATGTTCGTATTCCGGACTGGGCTCTGACCATTCCGCCTGAATAACCCGTTCCAAGGCAACGCGCATGCGTTGAAGAGCCCATCGGTCCGACATGACAAAAATCCATGATGCCCAGTACGTTGAGGGCTTTTCAGGAAATTCAATCGACTCCCTGCGGAGATCCCCCAGAATTTTTCCATCCTGAGTGCATAGCCATAAATCCTCTAATAAACGGTGTAGCATAATGCACCAAGCACGGCTCCAATGATGTCGGAACAAAGAATCGTTCACCAACACAAAAGGCCCATCACCTTGCATCAGATCCAGGGCCTGGGCATATCCGCTGAACTCAAAGGCTGTATTATTCCCCGGAATTTCCTCAAAAAGTTGGTAGTCTTCGGAATTGTTAATAACATAAGTTTGATTAACCTGGAATCCGCATCGATTCGACCATTCCCGGCATTCCTTGGCCACCAACCCACTTCGGTCATGGATGACCCAGCCAATTTCAGGCATCGAACCGGTGCGCATAGAGAACAAATAGGGCGATCATGTTGCTCAAATTTCGTGAGAAAAACCTAAATTTGACTCATCAGTCTATGATAGGCTCTTCCTTGTTCTCTGCGCGTCATCGGTGGTGGCTGTGGGTAGCTGCGTGCTATCCATGGATGACCTTGCAAGGTCATAACCTGCCCGATACCCTTGTCCACAGAGAGGCATCCACCCAGGAATCTCTAATGCCCTTTCGATGGGATACCTTGGCGGTGCAGACTATGGAAAACCTCTGGGAGAGCGCCCTATGGCCTTCCTTGCTAGACCGAAATAGTTCCCTTCATTCGTCGGTCAAGCCTTGGAATGCGTTGCATCTGCCACAGGAATTACGCGGGTTTCGAACGATGGATCCCGGGCGATCCTTGGGGCGATGGGCTTGGCCCGGTTCCTCTAACCGATCCCTGTGGAGTTTTGTTTCGGAAGGAAAGGATGTCGGTTTGCGTTTGGACCCTCTCTTGAGCCTGGGCTTGGGAATAGAAACCGCCTCTTTGGTCACTACCCACCAAAACACCAGGGGCATACGTTTGCTGGGTTTTATGGGAAATCGCCTTAGGTTCCAAAGTTCTATAGGGCTTCACAACCCGATATACCCCCTTTATCTCCACGAGATAATTCTACAAGACACCAT
>VHAW01000202.1 GCA_016872225.1 Sphingomonadales bacterium
CCAAGTCCGAAATAGCCGTTGCGAATAGCCAAACTTATTCGGAAATTCTGACCTGGTTGTTGGAGCAATTGCCTATGTTTCATCGGGTAGGTCCGGCAGCCTATCGCCAAGGATTGGAGGGTATTGAAACCCTATGCCGGTTCTTGGATTACCCTGAACGCCGGATGGGTAAAGTAATCCATGTGGCAGGGACCAACGGTAAAGGCTCCGTTTCCCATATGATGGCCGCGATGTTGCAGGCTCAAGGATACCGAACAGGTTTATTTACCTCCCCACACCTCCGCGATTTTAGAGAAAGAATACGAATAAATGGTCAACCTATTGAAGAAGAACGCGTTGTTCATTGGGTTCAAACCTTGCAACAATGTTCAGCACACCCTCATGCCTCCTTCTTTGAGTTCACAACCGCCATGGCTTTTGCCTATTTTGCGGAATCCGAGCTTGATTTTGTCGTCATTGAAACAGGTTTAGGCGGGAGGCTGGACTCCACCAACGTGGTGAAACCCATACTATCACTCATCACCCATATCAGCTGGGACCACATGAATTTATTGGGCAATTCCCTACCCCTTATTGCGGCCGAAAAAGCGGGTATTATCAAACCAGGGGTACCCCTTGTTCTTGGAAGAACTCAGTCGGAGGAAATCCAAAAAGTTTTCACGAGCAAGGCTAATGAGTTAAGGTGCTTGCTATACTATGCTGACCAGTGTTTTCAATTAAGTAAATCGCAAAAAGCTGGAATAAACGCCTGGCGTGTTCTACGAAATGGAAAGGAATGGACCGAACCATTGTACTGTGATTTGTTGGGAGATTATCAGGCTGAAAATATTGGGCAGGCTCTAATGGCTATTGAAATTATGCGCCAAATGGGCGAAGACCTTAATCATGAACGATGTTTGCAAGGTCTGCGGGATGTTTCCAATTTAACGGGACTGCAAGGTCGTTGGCAGATTTGGGGACAGCATCCTTTACGAATAACGGATGTAGCTCATAATGAAGAGGGTATTGGGGCTGTATTGAATCAAGTCAACACCACCCTTCAAAACCTCGCCCACCAAGCTAATGAATACCAACCCCGGCTGCACTTGGTTTTGGGTATGGTCAATGACAAAGATCACGATGCTGTGTTATCGTTGATGCCCAAACATGCACAATATTATTTCTGCGCCCCAAATATCCCGCGTGCACTTTTGAGAGAGGACCTCGCTGAGAAGGCCAAGACCCACGGATTAATTGGCTCTATTTGGCCATCGGTGGACCTTGCCTGGAGAAAGGCTGTACATTCGGCAGATAAATTTGATTTGGTGTTGGCGACCGGCTCTTTCTTTGTGGTTGCAGAAATAACCCACGACGGCCAATTTTTACATTAGCGATGGCTCAAATTACTGTGTACACAGATGGATCTGCCTTGGGTAACCCCGGTCCTGGAGGCTATGCAGCCATCCTCATTAGCGGAAGACACCGAAAAGAAATCAGCGGTGGTTATCGCCGAACCACCAACAACCGTATGGAAATCATGGCCGCCATTGCCGCACTCCAACAAATTCAAGGGAGTGCCCATGAAATCGAATTGGTATCGGATTCCAAGTACCTGACCGAACCTTTTAATAAAAGATG
>VHAW01000203.1 GCA_016872225.1 Sphingomonadales bacterium
CATGACAATGAAAACAATCGGCACCCACAGGCCGCCCAGAACCTGGTGCGGAATATTCCCGCATAAACAAATCAAAGCCGCGTTGTTCCGAAGACGAGAAAACCGATTGGCCCATTTGCCTTTTATCAAACTTGGAACGCCACGAAGTTACAGACAAGAGAAATTGCTCCAGCGCCTTTTGGAAGCGTTCCACATTCACGGTTTCGTCGCCAAAGGTCTTACCGAACATTTCCTTGTAATCCGCATCATCTCGTAACCTCGACATCGCCACTTCCAAAGGCAAATGCATTTCCAAAGGATCCTGAATAGGCTGTAAAATCTGATCCCTGAGATTGGGTGAACGACCATCCCAAAAGAAACGATTAGCCCATAACAAATTAAAAATCGGCATTGCGTTTCGCGTTCCCAAGGTTCCATTAACACCCCGTGAATAAACCATCGAATCCGTGAAAGCATGGTTTGGTAAGTGACAGGATGCACAAGCTACCGTTCGATCCAAACTTAATGCCTTTTCGTAAAAGAGGCTTCGGCCCAAGGCAATACCTTCTACCGTGGCAGGATTATCCGCAGGCCAAGGCGCGGATGGAAAACCAAGCCCGGAAAGCGGTAGATCCAAGTTGTAAGGGGTGGGCGAAGGAAAAACCTTAGGCATGTCCCTGTCTGGCTTGCATCCGATCAAGAAAATTCCCAGAAGCAGAAACATTACATTTCTGGGGGTATCCATCATCCGCACCGTATTAAGGGTTGGCCATACCTTTCCATGCAAAGGCACCGCTAAGATTAGAAGCTAATATATCGGCAACTCTATCACCCAGCGACGCATGGGAAAAAGAAGAGGAATCCGTGATCCAATGGGTATGTCCCCCGTCAAAGAACTGGCGCATGCGTAATTCCACTTTCATGCTTTCCAAGGCTTTGTTTAGAGTGGTCGGTGAAAAACGAATGATTATGGGGCGATAGAAAGTGTCCCCACCCAAATGATAGGAAAATCCCCCATTCACCGGCATGTTGGGTCGCTGGTACTGCCCCTCCAATTTGAAGAAGATGTATCCTGTGTTCCAATTCCAGTGCATGTGAGCGCTATTGAGTAAGGACAAAGGATTGGAAGCCGGCCAAGCTGCCGGATCGCTGTGGTTGCGAAGGGAATCTACGCCCACTGCCAGGCGTAACGCTATGAAAGTTCCAAAAGGCACAACATCTGCAATTTTCCAGGCATAATGAAGTTGCCGTTCCAAATCAGCGTAGGTAACAGCCTCCGGAAATTCTAACCACGAACTATCCGAACGTTGCAAGGCAAAGCCCGTAAGATAATATTGGCAATGGTTGATTTCGATTTGATTTAAGGTCGTGGGCAACCAGCTCTGATTTAGCACCAATGGCACGGGAGCGGATGACCCCATTTCATAAACATGGTTTAGCTCCAAGAACAACCCGGATTTTTGTTGAGGTGGTTCAGGCGAGTGATCGCAACCCTCCATTGAGATCACAAGCGCGCTAATACTGAAGAGTATAAAATAGGAGCGCAAGGTGCTTTTCATGATTCTTTGATTAGGATGGAGCAAAAAAAATC
>VHAW01000204.1 GCA_016872225.1 Sphingomonadales bacterium
TCGTGGGTGGTGAGGCGGACCGTCACCCGATTATACACGTTGGTCCATTCGGGATGGTGGTTCATCGCGTCGATCAGCGGGGCAGCCGTGGACATAAAAGCGATGGCCTGAGGAAAGCTATCGAAGGCATAAACCTTCACAAGGGCATTGTCGGCCTCGGTCCAGCCTTGGGGCTTCGCTGTCAAATCCATGGGTTAGGGTATCGTTTGAGGGGATTATGAACTACTTTTGAATGAACAAATTTTGTGTCTCCTAAATCTACGCCATGGCCAAGCTCCTTTACCCCTTCTTGTTTCTTGTTGCCCTGCTTTGTGCCCATGCTGCATCGGGCCAAGACCAGAGCCAAAGCCAAGAAAAGAACTCCTCGAAGAGCATTGACTCTGCCAAGGTGTATTTCGCGATCACCAAAGACAACGGACAGGAAATTATTGCCAGGATCATTCGTCAGGACACTAGGGAATTGGAGGTCATCACCAAAGATGGCAGAAACATCATCATCCCTCAACACATCGTCACTGAAATCAAAGCCGTGGACGAAAGATTTGTTAAAGAGGGGGTGGACTATTTGGGCGAAGACCCGTACCGCAGCCGTTATGTCATCACCACCAACGGATTGCCCATCCGCAAGGGCCAGAACTACGGACAATTCACCTTGCTTGGACCTGAAGCACATTTTCATCTCACCGATCGATTTGGCGTAGGGGTCATGACGAGTTGGTTAGGAACCCCCATCATCGGCACCCTAAAATACTCCAAATCAATAAACGATAATCTGCATTTGGCCGCAGGCACCCTGATTGGGACAGGATCATGGATTGCGCCAGATTATGGATTTGCCTTACCTTTTGGCGCCATCACCCTAGGGAATGGGCGTTACAACATCAATTTCAGTGCAGGCCGCGGGATTATATGGGATGAAGGAGAACCGACGGGAACCAATCTGTTTTCGGTGGCCGGAATGGCTCGCCTAACCCCCAAAACCAGCTTTGTTTTTGATTCTTTCATCACCACGGAATTTTCTTTACTTATACCAACCTTACGAATCCACCGCAGGAACGAAGCCGCCTTTCAGTTTGGCTTTGGCGAGTTCATCTATGATGAAGAATCGGCCCCCTTCCCCTTCTTTTCTTGGCTTTGGAGCCTGTAGCAGGGGGACGAACCCAGATGAGGTAACGCTGCGTCAGGGCGGCCAGATCAGCCTCTAACGCGGATAGCTTCTCGGCTTTGCTGATCGCATCGCTATCGGCCTTCCACTCCATCGTTCGCCAACGACCCGGAACAGGATCCACTTGTTGACCGGAGGAAGTTAGCATGGGCAAATAAAAACCCTTGGCCGAAGGGGCCCAGCGGTACCGTAACATAAGGTGTGTGCTATCTTCGGTATCGTCCAGCAGCGACCATTCCAAGGTCGGCAATTCGGCATGATTCAGCCACCACCGCAGGGATCCGGCAAAGCGGGGATCCAAGGCAGAGGCCCAATGCTCAATCATTTGTTCGGAGCTAAGGGTA
>VHAW01000205.1 GCA_016872225.1 Sphingomonadales bacterium
CAAAGTAGCCCCTCCGTTCCGTCAATGCGAATTTGATATCCTCTACGGTCAAGGCGTTTCCAAAGACGGGGAGATTGTGGATTTGGCGAGCGAGCTCAACATTATCAAAAAGAGTGGGTCTTGGTACTCCTACGGCGAAACCAAATTGGGACAAGGCCGGGATGCTGTTAAGCAGCTCTTTGCGGACAATCCCGAACTCGCCGAAGAAATCGAAACCAAAATCCGTCAAAGCACCCAAATGGCCGTCACCGCCGAAGCTGAACCCCCTGCAACTTAGGACAAGAAATACGCATTAAGTGCCGGAATAATAAATTTTATCGCTTTTTTTAAATTACTTTACTTAAAGTAAATTTTTTCTTTGGAAAGCAGGATAATTAACATTATTGCTTTAAATTTGAGTACATAAACTTTATAATTATGAATAAATTTCTTTCATTAGCCCTAATGATGGCTCTTTTCGTCAGTTTTGCAAAAGCCCAGTCGATTACCAAGCCTGTAAAAGGGGATCGATTATTTGAATTGAGTGCTGCAGGAATTAACGACATAGGCGCTGGCCTAAACGCTACCCGAGGTGGATTGATGATTCGTGACTTCATTTCAGACAAAAAAGCCCGTCGTATTGCAGCCAACTTTAATCTCCAGTTTGAGCTTTTTGATTCGTTAACTATTAATCCTGAATTCACTCGTCCTGGGAAGAAACGTTTTAACGAATTTTCTCTTTCCTACGGTATTGAAAATCACATGAAAGGTTCCAATCGGATGTCAACCTATTGGGGATATGCTGGCGGCCTTAACTTGGCTTCTACAGACTTTATAGCTTTATCAGGTGGTGCTTTTACGGGTTTTGACTATTATTTGGCAGACGGCCTTTACATTGGAACCGAAGTCGGGTATAATGCCATTCTAACAATTCGGGAATATAAACAATCTGCATTGGGCCTTTCCCTCCCTGGCGCCGCCATGAACGGGGCCTTTCGTTTAGGATACCGCTTCTAATTGAGTCTTTTTTCCCTTTAAGCCCCGCCCAGCAAGGCGGGGCTTTTTTTATACAACCTTTTGATCGCTAAACACTCAAACAAACAACAATTAGACGGCTAATCCTCAATTAGGTAAGGCGTCTTGCCGTCAGTAACCACCACTTTGGCATTGGATGATTTGGCAAGTTCTACAAAAGCCTCTATGCTGCGAAGTTTGATAATATTCTCTGAAAGGCCCTCCGACACGATTTTTTGAGCGTCTCGGGTACCGTTTGCCTCTATAATCTTGCGTTCGGCCTCCAATTTCTCCCGCTTCAAAACAAATTCCATGCGCATGGCATCTTGTTCGGCTTGGAGCTTCTGTTCGATGGAACTGGCTAAACCCAATGGCAATTGAATACTTTTCATCAACACGGCAGTCACGTCGATCCCCTGTTGTGCCAAAACCTCGTTCATTTTGACTTGGATAGCTTTTTCAATTTCAGAGCGCATGCCCGAATGCATGTCCTTGGCAAAATACTGAGCGCATAC